>NZ_JBIVJB010000014.1:0-85414 GCF_044750025.1 Pseudomonas sp. NPDC088885
ACTCACAAATCATAATAGATCACCAATTAAATCATCTCATACCACGGCAAGAAATAACGTAAAGAGCTGCTGCGATTTTTGACTTGCGGTAACGTCGATGACGGCAAGAGCACCCTGATCGGGCGCCTGCTGCACGACTCGAAAATGATCTACGAAGATCATCTGGAAGCCATTACCCGCGATTCGAAAAAAGTCGGCACCACAGGTGACGACATCGACCTGGCATTGCTGGTTGACGGTCTGCAGGCCGAGCGTGAGCAGGGCATCACCATTGATGTTGCTTACCGCTATTTCTCCACCGCGAAACGCAAATTCATCATCGCCGACACCCCCGGCCATGAGCAGTACACCCGCAACATGGCCACCGGTGCGTCCACCTGTGACCTGGCGATCATTCTCGTCGACGCGCGTTACGGCGTGCAGACCCAGACCCGTCGCCACAGCTTCATTGCTTCACTGTTGGGGATCAAACACATCGTTGTCGCCATCAATAAGATGGATTTGAAAGGCTTCGATGAAGGTGTGTTCGAGTCGATCAAGGCCGACTACCTGAAGTTCGCCGAAGGCTTGAAGATGAAGCCGACCAGCATGCATTTCGTGCCGATGTCTGCCCTCAAGGGCGACAACGTGGTGAACAAGTCCGAGCGCTCGCCTTGGTACAAAGGCCAGTCGCTGATGGAAATTCTCGAGACCGTGGAAGTCGCGGGCGACCGCAACTTCACCGATCTGCGTTTCCCGGTGCAGTACGTCAACCGTCCGAACCTGAACTTCCGTGGTTTCGCCGGCACGCTGGCCAGCGGCATCGTGCACAAGGGTGACGAAGTCGTGGTGCTGCCGTCGGGCAAGAGCAGCCGCGTGAAATCCATCGTCACCTTCGAAGGTGAGCTGGAACACGCCGGTCCAGGTCAGGCAGTAACGCTGACCATGGAAGACGAAATCGACATCTCCCGTGGCGACCTGTTGGTGCATGCCGACAACGTGCCGCCAGTCACCGACAGCTTCGAAGCGATGCTGGTGTGGATGGCTGAAGAGCCGATGCTGCCGGGCAAGAAATACGACATCAAACGCGCCACCAGTTACGTGCCGGGCTCGATTGCCAGCATCGTTAACAAGGTTGACGTGAACACCCTGGAAGAAGGCCCAGCGAGCGCGTTGCAGCTCAACGAAATCGGCAAGGTGAAGATCGCGCTCGACGCGCCGATCGCCCTCGACGGTTACGAAAGCAACCGCACCACCGGCGCGTTCATCATCATCGATCGCCTGACCAACGGCACCGTCGGCGCCGGCATGATCGTCGCGCAGCCAGTGACGCATGGCACTGCCACGCACCACGGCAAACTGGCGCATGTTGCGACTGAGGAACGTGCTCAGCGTTTCGGCCAGCAACCCGCGACCGTGCTGTTCAGCGGTCTGTCGGGCGCGGGCAAAAGCACGCTGGCTTATGCGGTCGAGCGCAAGCTGTTCGACATGGGCCGTGCGGTGTTTGTGCTGGATGGTCAGAACCTGCGTCACGACCTCAACAAAGGTCTGCCACAGGATCGTATCGGCCGTACCGAGAACTGGCGTCGTGCCGCACACGTCGCGCGTCAGTTCAACGAAGCCGGTCTGGTGACGTTGGCTGCGTTTGTCGCGCCAAGCGCTGAAGGTCGCGAGCAAGCCAAGGATCTGATCGGCAAGGATCGTTTGCTGACGGTCTACGTACAGGCCTCGCCGGCCGTGTGCGCCGAGCGTGATCCGCAAGGTCTGTATGCCGCCGGTGGCGACAACATCCCAGGCGAATCCTTCCCGTACGACGTGCCGCTGAATGCCGATCTGGTGATCGACACGCAGACGCTGAGTCTGGAAGAAAGCGTCAAGCAAGTGCTGGATCTGCTGCGTCAGCGTGGCGCGATCTAAGCGTTAGCGACAAATAAAAAGCCCGCCGATGAGTAATCATCGGCGGGCTTTTTTGTGACCTTAAGATCGCTTTCGCGGGCAAGCCTTGCTCCTACAAGAAGTGCACCTCATCACATTGTAGGAGCAAGGCTTGCCCGCGAAGAGGCCATCACAGGCAACCGATCATTTGGCAGGATATTCGCGGTGCATCTGTTCCAGCAGCGCATCCTTGTCCAGCCACAGCTGATTGATCCAGCCCTGAAACTGCAAACGATACTCGCCGTCCTGATCGTAATTCTTGCCAATGAATTGCTGCGGAATTTTCAGCTCTTCAAAATGCACCACCACGTCGCGCACATTGCCGCAGAGCAAATCCCAGAACCCCGGACGCCCGGCGGGGTAGTGAATCGTCACGTTAACGATCGACTCCAGTTGCTCGCCCATCGCATCCAGTACAAACGCGATGCCGCCAGCCTTCGGCTTGAGCAGATATTTGAACGGTGATTGCTGTTGCGCATGCTTACCTTCGGTAAACCGCGTGCCCTCGACGAAGTTGAAAATCCCCACCGGATTATTGCGAAATTTCGCGCAGGTTTTACGCGTAGTTTCGAGGTCCTTGCCTTTCTTCTCCGGGTGCTTGGCCAGGTACGCCTTGGAGTAGCGCTTCATGAACGGAAAGCCCAGCGCCCACCACGCCAGACCAATCACCGGCACCCAGATCAGCTCCTGCTTGAGGAAGAACTTCAGCGGTTGAATCCGGCGGTTGAGCACGTATTGCAGCACCAGAATATCGACCCAGCTCTGGTGGTTGCTGGTGATCAGATACGAGTGCTGATAGTCGAGGCCTTGCAAGCCGCTGAGGTGCCAGCGCGTGCGGCGCACCAGGTTCATCCAGCCTTTGTTGTTGCTGATCCACGCTTCATGGGTGTGGCTCATCAGCCAACCGGCGATGCGCTGGGTGAAGGCAAACGGCAACGCCTTGACCAGCGCCACGCAGAACAGAAACGAGCAGAGCAGAATCGTGTTGAGCGCCAACAGCAGCGAGGCGATCACACCGCGCACGGGTGCAGGTAGAAAATCCAGCATTTACACATCCATAGGTCGGTTGGCGGCTTGAATCGCGGTGAGGGCGATGGTGTAGACGATGTCATCGACTTGCGCGCCGCGCGGCAAGTCGTTCACCGGTTTGCGCAGGCCTTGCAGCATCGGCCCGAGGCTGACGCAATCGGCGCTGCGTTGCACGGCTTTGTGCGTGGTGTTGCCGGTGTTCAGATCCGGGAAGACGAACACCGTGGCGCGACCGGCGACCTGACTGTTCGGCGCCAGTTGCCGGGCGACTTCAGCGTTGGCCGCAGCATCGTATTGCAGCGGGCCGTCGATCAGCAGCGAGTGCTGTTGTTCGTGGGCGAGCAAGGTGGCCTCGCGGACTTTTTCGACTTCCTCGCCAGTGGCCGATTCGCCGCTGGAGTAACTGATCATCGCCACGCGCGGGGTGATGCCGAACGCCGCAGCCGAATCGGCGCTTTGCAAGGCAATTTCGGCCAGCTCGGTGGCGCTCGGGTGCGGGTTCATCACGCAGTCGCCGTAGACCAGCACTTCCTCCGGGAAGAGCATGAAGAACACCGACGACACCAGCGTGCAGCCCGGTGCCGTTTTGATCAGCTGCAAGGCAGGGCGGATGGTGTTGGCGGTGGTGTTGATCACGCCCGAGACCAAGCCGTCGACTTCATCCAGCGCCAACATCATTGTGCCGATCACCACGGTGTCTTCCAGTTGCTGCTCGGCCATCGGCGCATTAAGGCTTTTGGTTTTGCGCAGGGCCACCATCGGCTCGACGTAGCGTTCGCGGATCAGATCCGGATCAAGAATCTCCAGCCCCGGCGGCAATGTGATGCCTTGGGCGCGGGCGACGGCTTCGACGTCTTCCGGTTTCGCCAGCAACACGCAACGGGCGATCCCGCGTTCCTGACAGATCGCCGCCGCTTGCACAGTGAACGGCTCGCTGCCTTCAGGCAGGACGATGCGCTTGTTCGCTGCCTGCGCACGCTGAATCAATTGATAACGGAACACCGCTGGCGACAGGCGCATTTCCCGAGGCGTGCCGCAGCGCTGGTGCAGCCATTTCGCGTCGAGGTGGCTGGCGACGAAGTCAGTGATGATCTCCGCACGCTCGCGGTCATCAATGGGGATTTCTTTGTTCAAACCGTTGAGCAGATTGGCGGTGTCGTAGGAGCCAGTGCTCACCGACAACACCGGCAAACCGGCCTGCAACGCGCCACGGCAGAGGTCCATGATGCGCGGATCGGGCAGGGTGTCGCTGGTCAGCAACAGGCCCGCCAGCGGCACGCCGTTGATCGCGGCGAGGCTGACGGCGAGGATGATGTCGTCGCGATCGCCTGGCGTCACCACCAGCACGCCGGGCTTGAGCAGCTCGACGGTGTTGCGCATGGTGCGCGCGCAAATGATAATTTTGGTCATCCGCCGGGTTTCGTAATCACCGGCGTTGAGCACCTGCGCGCCCATCAGATCGGCAACGTCGCGGGTGCGTGGTGCGTTGAGTTCTGGTTGATACGGAATGCAGCCGAGCAAGCGGAAGTCACCGCTGCGCAGCAACGGCGAATGCTCCTTCAGGCGCGCGGCGAAGGCGTCCATGCTTTCGTCGGTTTTGACCTTGTTGAGGATCACACCAAGGACTTTCGGATCTTTTGGGCCACCGAACAATTGCGCCTGCAGTTCGACACGCCCGGAGAGTTCGGCGAGCACTTCGTTTTCCGGCGCCGAGACCAGAATCACCTCGGCATCGAGGCTTTTGGCCAGGTGCAAGTTGACCCGCGCGGCGTAGCTGGCGCTGCGGGTCGGCACCATGCCTTCGACCACCAGCACGTCTTTGCCGATCGCGGCTTGCTGGTAAAGGGTGATGATTTCTTCGAGCAACTCATCGAGCTGACCGTCGCCGAGCATCCGCTCAACGTGAGCGAGGCCAAGCGGTTGCGGCGGTTTCAGGCCGTGGGTGCGCGCCACCAGTTCGGTGGAACGCTCAGGGCCGGTGTCGCCCGGGTGCGGCTGCGCAATCGGTTTGAAAAACCCGACTTTCAGGCCCGCTCGCTCCAGCGTGCGCACCAGCCCGAGGCTGATGGAGGTCAGACCCACACCAAAATCGGTGGGTGCGATAAAAAAAGTTTGCATGCGAATTCTCTAAAGTTGCATGGCAATGGTGTCAGCTTATGTCTGGCTGACTACCGAAATTCAGTCGTCAAGGTTATCGCTAACCGAGCCTTGTGCGCACCAACCGCAGGCAAAGGGTTGGCCTATTTTTTCAATACGTTGCGCCGGGTCGAGTACCCACGCCCGGGTTTGCCATGGCGGCTGATGGCGCAGGTGCTGGGTGTGGCCACAGGAAAGCTCGGCCACCCAATGGCCCTCTTCGTCTTGATGGAAGCCTGTGATCGTTGAAACCCGTTTGTCCGGGTTGTGTTCGCTTTCGCGCGATTGCTTCGCTAAACTTGGCCTTTCTATATTCTTATGCAAAAGGTCTCGCCCCATGCTGATCGCCGCCAATAAGGCTGTCTCCATCGACTATACCCTGACCAACGACGCTGGTGAGGTCATCGACAGCTCCGCCGGCGGCGCTCCGCTGGTCTACCTGCAAGGCGCAGGCAACATCATCCCGGGCCTGGAAAAAGCTCTGGAAGGCAAAACCGTTGGTGACGAGCTGGACGTTTCCGTTGAACCGGAAGACGCTTACGGCGAATACGCCGCTGAGCTGGTCAGCACCCTGAGCCGCAGCATGTTCGAAGGCGTTGACGAGCTGGAAGTCGGCATGCAGTTCCACGCTTCGGCGCCGGACGGCCAGATGCAAATCGTCACCATCCGTGACCTCGACGGCGACGACGTGACCGTTGACGGCAACCACCCGTTGGCCGGCCAGCGTCTGAACTTCAAAGTGAAGATCGTTGACATCCGTGATGCCAGCCAGGAAGAAATCGCTCATGGTCACGTCCATGGCGAAGGTGGCCATCACCACTGATTTCTGCGCTAAGCTTCGAGTACTGGAGAGGCGCCTGCGGGCGCCTTTTTAGTCCGCGGCTGTCCTTGGTGGTCTCGCCAAGTGGCTGTTTCGAGTAGAACACGGGAATCTTGGAGTTCGTCATGAGTGCTTTTCACGACCTTAAGTTGACAGCCCTGGATGGTCAGGAGCTACCGCTGGCGCCTTTCAAGGGCCAAGTCGTGCTGGTGGTCAACGTCGCCTCCAAATGCGGCTTGACCCCCCAGTATGCGGCGCTGGAAAACCTCTATCAGCAGTTCAAAGGCAAAGGCTTCAGCGTGCTGGGCCTGCCGTGCAACCAGTTTGCCGGTCAGGAACCCGGTTCTGAAAAGGACATTCAGGATTTCTGCAGCCTCAACTATGGCGTGACGTTTCCGTTGTCGAGCAAGCTCGAAGTCAACGGTCACGAACGGCATCAGCTCTACCGTCTGCTGGCGGGCGAGGGCGCGGAGTTTCCCGGTGACATCACCTGGAATTTCGAGAAGTTTCTGCTCGGCAAGGACGGCCGGGTGCTGGCGCGGTTCTCGCCGCGCACGGCGCCGGATGATCCGACCATTGTTCATGCGATTGAAAAAGCGCTGAGCTGATCAAGCAAGATCAAAAGATCGCAGCCTTCGGCAGCTCCTACAGGTGACCTTAAAATCCTATGTAGGAGCTGCCGAAGGCTGCGATCTTTTGCTCTGCGTCTTTTGATCCTTAATCACCGAAATCAATAATGCTGTTCAAAGGCTTCGGCTCTCCATATTATCGCCGTCATAAAGTCATCTCTGTGGAGCTCTTCGATGCCCGTTCAAGCCTTGTTCAAACCGTTCCACCTCGGTGCCCTCGAACTGCCGACCCGCGTGGTCATGGCGCCGATGACCCGTTCTTTCTCCCCGGGTGGCGTGCCCAATTCGAAAGTCATCGAGTACTACCGCCGTCGTGCGGCCGCCGGTGTTGGCTTGATCATCACCGAAGGCACCACCGTTGGCCACGTTGCCTCGAACGGTTACCCGAACGTGCCGCAGTTCTTCGGTGAAGCGCCATTGGCCGGCTGGAAAAAAGTCGTCGACGCCGTTCACGCTGAAGGCGGCAAGATCGTTCCGCAACTGTGGCACGTGGGCAGCGTGCGCCGCATCGGCACCGAACCGGACGCCAGCGTGCCGGGTTACGGCCCGTCGGAAAAACTCAAGGACGGCCAAGTCGTGGTGCACGGCATGACCAAACAAGATATTCAGGACGTGATCGCTGCGTTCGCCCAAGCGGCCAAGGATGCACAAAGCATCGGCATGGACGGCGTGGAAATCCACGGCGCCCACGGTTACCTGGTCGACCAGTTCTTTTGGGAAGGCAGCAACCAGCGCACCGATGAGTACGGCGGCAGTCTGGCCAACCGTTCGCGTTTTGCCATCGAGTTGATTCAAGCCGTGCGTGCGGCGGTCGGCGAAGGCTTCCCGATCATCTTCCGCTTCTCGCAGTGGAAGCAGCAGGATTACACCGCGCGTCTGGTGCAAACCCCGGAAGCGCTGGGTGAATTCCTCAAGCCGTTGTCCGACGCTGGCGTGGATATTTTCCATTGCTCGACGCGGCGTTTCTGGGAGCCTGAGTTCGATGGCTCTGACCTGAACCTCGCTGGCTGGACGCGCAAGCTGACCGGCAAACCGACTATCACCGTTGGCAGCGTTGGTCTGGATGGCGAGTTCCTGCAATTCATGGTCAACACCGACAAAGTCGCGCAACCGGCCAGTCTGGAAAACCTGCTGGAGCGTTTGAACAAAGAGGAATTCGATCTGGTGGCGGTGGGGCGTGCGCTGCTGGTTGATCCGGACTGGGCGCTGAAAGTCCGCGAAGGGCGTGAGCAGGATATTTTGCCGTTCAGCCGTGAGGCGTTGATGTCGCTGGTTTAAGCGGCGCCTGTCACGACCCCTTCGCGAGCAAGCCCGCTCCCACATTTGGAATGCATTTCAAAATGTGGGAGCGGGCTTGCTCGCGAAAGCGGTTTCAAAGGCAACGATAATTCAAGGCAGTGTTTGAGCCTCAGGCACCACCAACTCCCCCAAACACGCCCCACGCAAATGCCCTTCAAACTGCTCGATGATCGCCGCCCACCCCTGGCGACTCGCATGCTGCCGCGCATTCAGGCGCACGCAACGCAAGCGCTCATCCTCTTCCAATAACCACACTGCCGCCTCGCAAAACGCCTCTTCGTCCCCGGGCATCGCCAGCACGCCGCTGTAGCCATGGCGAATATGCTGCGCCGCCGCAGCCTGATCGTAAGCCACCACCCCCAACCCTGACGCCAACGCCTCCAGCACCACATTGCCAAAGGTTTCGGTCAGGCTCGGAAACAAAAACACATCCCCCGACGCATAGTGCGCCGCCAGCGCTTCGCCACGCTGGGCACCGCAAAAAATCGCCTCAGGCAATTCCTTCTCCAGCGCCAGCCGTTGCGGCCCGTCGCCGACCACGATGAGTTTCAGATTGCGCTGTGGATAAGCGCTGCGCAGTGCTTCGAAGCTGCGCTTGAGCAGGCCCAGATTTTTCTCCGGCGCGAGGCGTCCTACGTGAATCACGGCAACGTCGCGCTCGCGAAGTCCCCATTGCTCACGCAAGGCGTTCAGGCGTTTGCTCGGGTGAAACAACTGGCTGTCCACACCGCGCGACAACAACGCCAAACGCTCGAAATGCCGACGCTCCAGTTCCAGACGTTGACTGGGACTGGGCACCAGCGTCATCGCCGAGCGATTGTGAAACCAGCGCAAATAATGTGTGAGCATCCGCGTCAGCAGGCCGAGGCCGTACTGACTGGTGTATTGCTGAAAATTTGTGTGAAAGCCGCTGACCACCGAAATCCCCAGGCGTCGCGCCGCGCGCAAAGCCGATAAACCCAGCGGGCCTTCCGTGGCGATGTACAGCACATCCGGGCGCTGGCGTTTCCAGCGGCGCAGCAATTTGTGCATCGACGACTGGCCCCATTGCAGGCCCGGATAGCCCGGCAGCGGCCAGCCTCGGCACAACAGCAGCGCGTCGTCATCGCTGCGCTGCGGATCGCCAGCCTGACGCGGGCGCACCAGATCCACTTGATGCCCGCGCGCGCGCAGTCCATCGCACAAGCGGCCAAGGGTATTGGCCACGCCGTTGATTTCCGGTGGGAAGGTTTCGCTGATGAGGGTGATATGCAGAGCTGTCGTCATGACCTCAGTGTCGGCTGAGGCCATGTCGTCGTTGTGACGTTCGGATGATGGATTTGTGACGCCGCGTTAGCGTTGAGTCACCAGGTTCTCGGCGCCACGCTCACGCACCCAGAACAACGTCGCGCCAGCGACAGCGGCCGGCATCATCAGAATGTTCACCACTGGAATCAGCAGCACCAGATAAACGATCCCGCCAAAACTCATGCTCTGCCAGCGCTTCTGCCGCAGCCAGGCGAGCATCTCGTTCCAGCCAAGTTTGTGGTTGTCTGCCGGGTAGTCGATGTACTGGATCGCCATCATCCACACGCCGAACAACAGCCACAGCGGCGCGGCGATGATGTTCACCACCGGGATAAACGAAAGAATGAACAGACCGATCGCGCGGGGCAGGAAATAGCCAAGTTTGCGCATTTCCCGGGCGAGGGTGCGCGGTACCATCTCGATCAGTTCGCCCCAGCTGAAGGCCGGGAAGTCATCGGTGCCGCGCACGACCACTTCGACTTTTTCCGCGAGGAAACCGTTGAACGGTGCGGCGATCACGTTGGCGAGCATGGTGAAGGTGAAAAACACCATCAGCGCAACCAACACGACGAACAGCGGCCAGAGGATGTAGCTGAGGAAGCTCAGCCATTCCGGCAGCGACGGCATCAGCGTGTCGACCCAGAGGCTGAACTGGTGGCCGGCCAGATAGATCAATCCGACGAACAGCACGAGGTTGATCGCCAGCGGCAGCAACACGAACAAGCGCAGGCCAGGGCTGAGAACCAGTTTGAGGCCTTCGCGCAGGTATTGCGGGCCGGACAGAACAGGGGCGGGCATAAGGTGCTCCGAGCAAGGGAAAACGCGCCGACCTTACCGACTTTGCAACGGCGGCGAAAGCGCGGTAGAGCGATCGACATTCACTGTAACAAAGACGTCCATCTCGTCAGTGTGTCGGCATAGAGACCACCTATGAGCTGGATTGTTAATCCGTATTTCCTTAATCTTGCCCCCCTCGATACGCTGCACCCAACTTTTTACAGGACTGTCGAGCTCAAGCCTTCCCCAAGGTTTTCCACGGTCCTTTTTTATTTCCGCCGGCAGTCCGGCGATCCGTGCCAGTTTTTTCGGCCCGGTCAACAGGAGCAGGTCATGTCTGAAGTCCGTCATTCGCGAGTGATTATTCTCGGTTCCGGCCCTGCCGGTTACAGCGCTGCGGTATACGCGGCCCGTGCCAACCTCAAGCCACTGCTGATCACCGGCATGCAGGCCGGCGGTCAACTGACCACCACCACCGAAGTCGACAACTGGCCGGGCGACGTTCACGGCCTGACCGGTCCAGCCCTGATGGAGCGCATGCGCGAGCACGCCGAGCGTTTTGAAACCGAGATCGTTTTCGATCACATCAACGCTGTGGATTTCGCTGCCAAGCCTTACACCCTGACCGGCGACAGCGCGGTTTACACCTGCGACGCCCTGATCATCGCCACCGGCGCCAGCGCTCGTTACCTGGGCCTGCCGTCGGAAGAAGCGTTCATGGGCAAAGGCGTTTCGGCCTGCGCAACCTGCGACGGTTTCTTCTACCGCAACAAGCCAGTCGCTGTGGTCGGCGGCGGCAACACCGCGGTTGAAGAAGCACTGTACCTGGCCAACATCGCCAGCACCGTGACCCTGATTCACCGTCGCGAAACCTTCCGCGCCGAGAAGATCCTGATCGACAAGCTCAACGCTCGCGTCGCTGAAGGCAAGATCATCCTCAAGTTGAACGCCAACCTGGACGAAGTCCTGGGCGACAACATGGGCGTGACCGGTGCGCGTCTGAAGAACAACGATGGCAGCTTCGACGAAATCACCGTCGACGGCGTGTTCATCGCCATCGGCCATACCCCGAACACCTCGCTGTTCGAAGGCCAGTTGACCCTGAAAGACGGTTACCTGGTGGTGCACGGCGGCCGTGAAGGCAATGCGACTGCGACCAGCGTCGAAGGCATCTTCGCTGCCGGTGACGTGGCTGACCACGTTTACCGTCAGGCCATCACCTCGGCCGGCGCCGGCTGCATGGCGGCACTGGACACCGAGCGTTACCTGGACGGTCTGCAGAACGCATCGTTCTAAGATCGCAGGCAAAAAAACCGGCCAGATTGGCCGGTTTTTTTTGTGCCCGGAGTTTCAGCTACGTGATGATCGTTCCCACGCTCTGCGTGGGAATGCCTCATCTGGACGCTCTGCGTCCGATGGGACGCGGAGCGTCCCCGGCTGCATTCCCACGCGGAGCGTGGGAACGATCACGGTGCCGAAGGCTGCGATCTTTTGATCTTGATCAGCGGCGGGTCAGGGGCTGTGCGGTGAACTTGACGCCGGCCAGACCGTGTTTGATCAACGCACGGATGTTGCCGTGATCGCTGCCCTCAGGCGTCGCCACTACCGAGCGATAATGCTCGCCAAACGCCAGCAGCGCTTCTTCATCGCTCAGGCCTTCCAGCAGCGCCAGGCCCAAGGTCTTGCACGAACCTTCGTTCTGCCCGGCGGCGTTTTCCACGCCACCGTTGTTGAAGGCTTGCGGCTGGTAGTCGTAACCGGCAGCAATGAAAGCCAGGGTGTCGGCGAAAGCGTGCTCGCCGCTTTTCAGGCTGGCGCGCAGGGTGTTCAGGTCACTCATGGGTTTTTCCTTTGGCGAACGCCGCTTGCTGGTCGGCGCTGGCTTCTTGCTGATATTGGGCTTTCCACTCGGCGTACGGCATGCCGTAAACCACTTCGCGGGCGTCATCGAGGCTGACGTCGATCTGGCGCTCGTCGGCTTCGGCCTTGTACCACTTCGACAGGCAATTGCGGCAGAACCCGGCGAGGTTCATCAGGTCGATGTTCTGCACGTCCTTGCGGCTGTCCAGATGGGCAACCAGCCGGCGGAAGGCGGCGGCTTCGAGTTCGAGGCGTTGTTGCTCGTTCATGGAGGTCTCTTCGAGACAGCTTCAAGCGGCGAGCTTCAAGCTGCAAGTTTGGATTGTGGGTGGCGGTAGCTTAACGCTTGCAGCTGGAAGCTTGAAGCTCAGCGGCTTGCCGCGAGGGTGATCGATACCGATTCGGCAAATCGCAGCGCATGCGGCTTGTCGACTTCGACTTCGGCGTACAGCACCGAACCGTTGCTCATCACCAGATCGAGCAATTCCTGCGTCAGGCGTTCAAGCAGCGCAAAACGGTTGCCCTCGACGTGAGCGATGATCGCTTTGGTGATCGTGCGGTAGTTCAGCGCGTGATCGATGTCGTTGTCACGCACCGCTTCCTGCGCGGCATACAGAATAGTGACGTTGATCAGCACATCCTGCTTGTTGAGGATCTCGTCCTCGTTGATCCCGATAAAGGTGCGCAAGCGCAGATCCTTGACCCGGATGCGCGCCATTCCCGGTTGAAGTTGTGGCATTTACTTGCTCCGTCCAATCAATTGCAGGAACTCCTGACGGGTGTTGCTCGACTCGCGAAAGGCGCCGAGCATGACCGAGGTGTTCATCGTCGAATTCTGTTTTTCCACGCCGCGCATCATCATGCACATGTGTTTGGCTTCGATGACCACGGCGACCCCAGCGGCATCGGTGACCTGTTGCACCGCGTCGGCGATTTGCCGGGTGAGGTTTTCCTGAATCTGCAGGCGTCGGGCGAACATGTCGACCAGCCGCGCGATTTTCGATAATCCCAGCACCTTGCCTGTCGGAATATAAGCCACATGGGCCTTGCCGATGAAGGGCAGCAGGTGATGTTCGCACAACGAGTACAACTCGATGTCAGCGACGATCACCATCTCGTCACTGTCCGAAGCAAACAGCGCGCCGTTAACGATTTGCTCGACGCTCTGATCGTAACCGTGACACAGGTATTGCATGGCTTTGGCCGCGCGCACCGGGGTGTCGAGCAACCCTTCGCGGTCGGGATTTTCGCCGAGACCGATGAGGATTTCACGGTAGTTTTCGGGCAGGGAAAGGCTCATGGACATCCTCGCAGCTAGGCGTTATTTGACGTGCCGCCCGCCGTTGACGGTCAGGGTCGTACCGGTGACATAAGGGTTGTCGAGCAGATAGCGCAGGCTCTGGTAGATCACTTCGCTGCCGGGCTCGATGCCCAGCGCCGATTTGGCCAGCGCTTTGGTGCGGTACGCCGCGTCGTCGTCGGGATTGAACAATAGCAGGGCCGGCGCGATGCCGTTGACCTTGATTGCTGGCGCAAAGCGCGCGGCGAAGGACAGCGTCAGGCTGTCGAGCCCGGCTTTGCTGGCGCAATAGCCGATGTGTTTGCTGCTGCCCTTGCGCGTGACATCGTCGCTGATATGGATGATGTCGGCGGGTGTCGAGCGTTGCAACAAATCGGCGCAGTGCAGGTTGATCAGGTAAGGCGCGAGCATGTGCAGATTGATCATGCGCGTGAAGGCTTCGGCCTCGCTGCCCGGGGTTTCGGCCAGCCACTCGGAGGCGTTGTGCACAATGGCGCGCAGGCTGTCGGTGTGGTTTTTCAGTTCGCTGATAAAGGCGAGAATCCCGGCTTCGCTGGAGAAGTCGGCGAACAGGCCGATTGCGCCCAAATCGCGCAGTGTTTGTACGCCGGGACGTTCGGTGCGGTAGGTGAAGATGACGCGATGACCGTCTTCAAGCAAACGCTGCGCGCAGTGCAGACCGACACGCTGGCCGGCGCCGGTGATGAGGATCGGGGCTGCGGAAGTGGACATGAACGGCTCGCATCGCGGTGGGAGCAAAAACTATAACAGCGACACGGCTTGCTTTGCGTTTTTGTAGGAGCAAGGCTTGCCCGCGAAAGCAGCGTGTCATTCAGCATTGAAGGTGCCTGACACAACGCTTTCGCGGGCAAGCCTTGCTCCTACAAAGATATCAGCGATTCTGGGAGACGGGCTCGGCAGGCACGCGCCGAGCCGGAGTGCTGTTCAACCAATTGGCCAGTAACCGCGTCGACAGCGGAATAAAGAAATAAACCATCAATGGCGTCAGGCACAGCGTGCTGATAAACACCCGCGGCAGCAGACTCATTTCGCCGAGCAACGGCCCCAGCACGAAGTTGAACAGCATCGACACCGGAAAGAACGCCAGCCAGATCGCCACCGCCTGCTTCCAGCGTGGCGGACGTTGACCGGCCGCGCCGAACCAGCCTTCGATGCCGCTGACGCGATGTTCCTTCGGATGCGCAAACAGATCGCTGCCCCGATCCAGCCATGCCGTACGCGAAGCCGAATGCTCCCACGCATGCAACGTCTGTTCGTCGACGAAGCGGAAAATGATTTGAAATTCGTTATCACCGGGCGGCGGAGCGAGCACGCCAGAGCCGAGATAACCGGGAAAGTCGGTGGCGAGTTGTTCGCCTTCGCGCAACCAGGCAATCAGATCCTGATAGCGACCATCGGCGACGCGACGCGCGACCATCAGCGTGACGGGTGAAGTAGACATTGTGTATCTCCGTATTTCGTTCGCGGCACTCCGGGTAGGAGTTTCGCCAGACGCGCGCCGGGGTAGAGGCCCGCGTTTATTGCCAAGCAAGGATTATTCCTGAATTTCGCGATTTAATCAGAGACTTTCGTCGCAGTTCATCGCTTTTACCTTTAGCGGGCATTGCAGCTAGAATAGGATCCAATCACTTCACATGGACGTCGAACGCGAAATGCCTGTCATCACGGAGCTGAGCCCTGTTTCACGGGCGTCTGACGCGCTCGAGCGCGAAGACCTCTTTCCCATTCGTGAAGTGTCCCGACTCACCGGGGTCAACCCGGTCACGCTGCGTGCCTGGGAGCGACGTTACGGTCTGATCGAACCGACGCGCACCGAAAGTGGGCATCGGCTGTATTCAATGACCGAAATCGAGCGCGTTCGCAGCATTGTCGAGTGGATCGATCGTGGCGTCTCCGTCAGCAAGGTCGGCAAAATCCTCGCGAAAACCGAACCGCTATAAGCACTGGCGCACATCATTTCCGATGATCAGGTGCAGGCTGATTACCAGCAGTGGCAGCATCAGGTAAAGCGTGCGGTCAGCGCCTTCGACGATCTTGAACTGGATCGTGTCTACGGCCAGATTTTTTCTTCTTATTCGCTGCCCGTGGTTTTTCAGGACATCCTGCTGCCGCTGTGGCGGCAATTGCTGCTGGGGCAGGACGCCTTCGGACACACCAGCGAATGGCTGTTCTACGACGGCTACCTCAGAACCCGCGTACTGCAACGAATCATCGCGCTACGCACCACGCAGCCCCGCAAGATTCTCGTCAGCGCATTGGCCGGTCAGTGCCGTGAACTGGAATTGCTGGTGGCCGCGCTGTTTTTGAGTAGCAGCGACGCCGGTGTTCGGGTACTGACGACGGGGCAGCCGTTCGATGAGTTGACGCTGGTCTGCGAAAAGATCAAACCGCAGGCACTGGTGCTGTTTTCCAATCACGCACCGGCCGTCGAGCTGCCACGGCGTTTGAACCGTTTGGCACTGAGTCTGGATTGTCAGGTGTTACTGGCGGGGGATGCGGCGGATCTGGCAGAGGAAACTCTGGCCGGATCGTCAATCGGTTGTCTGGGCAATGAAGGCGCGACCATGCGTCAGCGGCTGACGCAATTTCTCGCGGGCAAACTCGATACCTGAGAATCAGGTGTGCAAGGCAGGGTGGGTCAGGCGATGTTGTTGCAGAATGAACTGGCGCAGGCGCTCGGTTTCATCGGCATCGGTCTGGCTCAGTTCGTAGGCGAAGAAACCTTTGTCGGTCTCACGCTCGAAATTGCCGCGCAGGGAAATTCGCTCATAGCCTGAAGGGCTGAACCACAGAGCGAAATGCTTCGGCGGTTTGGTCTTGTTGCGCACTTCCAGCAACACGCCTTTGTGCGACACCTCATGAACCCACAACGTGCCCGGTTGGCCATTGGCGTTTTCCAGCGCCACCGGCTCGTCCAGCGCCAGGCGCCAAGGACGCACCATCGGGCCGTCTTCGTAAATGCTTGGCACACCTAGACGCAAATGCAGCGCGTGGAACTCGTCTTCCACCAGGTGCAGCGGGAAAGTCATTTGTTGGTTTTCGAAGTTGGCCTGAATGGTCACTTGTTCGTGAGCGGCCAGGCGCGTGAGCAAGTCACGGATCTGCGAACCGCCATTAACCAGCAGACTCGACGTCGCATCCCGCACATTGAGTTGCGGGTTGTGCTGCATGGTCTGGATGAAATCCAGCTCATCCTGAGTGAGGAGGGCGTCGCGTTGCATGGCTAGCTCGAAAGATATAGTTACAAAGTCATTGGTGATTGTAGTTAATGACAATTAGTTCGCTGATTTGTTTGCGCCGTTCGTCGCTTTCAGTTCTGCCAGCTGTGCTTTCAGTGTCGCGACCTCCTGTTCGAGTTGCGCAACACGTTGCTGAGCCTTGACCTGAATCGTTACATCTTTCTGCACGCCGACGAAATAAGTCAGCCCATCGTCAGCGCTTTTTACCGTTGAAAGCGACAGTTCATTCCAGAACGGTGTGCCGTCCTTGCGATAGTTACGCAGGATTTCCCGGCACGATCCATTGTTGCGCAGCACCTCGCGAATCCGCTCCAAAACTTCTGGGTCGCGGTCTCCAGCCTGCAGAAAGCGGCAGTCCTGATAGAGAATCTCTTCACTGCTGTAGCCGGTCAGCCGTTCGAACGCGGGGTTGACGTAAATCAGGATGGTGTCCTGATCGCCCTCCTTTTCCGCTACCACGATTCCATCGTTCGAGGCGTTGATCACCATTTGCAGCAGGTTGGCGTTGATCATCTGTGAGTCCATTCAGATTGGCCGAGGGCTCGCATTCTAGATAAACCGTCAGCGCTGTCTACTGGCCATTATCGCCAGTTGAGATCCAATCGCAGCTTTGCGGCTCGGGCTGCTACTATCGCCGCTCATTTTTTCAGTTTCAGGATCAGATTGATGAAAGTCGCCATCCTCTCCGGTTCGGTTTACGGCACCGCCGAAGAAGTCGCCCGCCACGCCCAGAACCTGTTGAAAGCCGCTGGCTTTGAAACCTTCTACAACTCGCGCGCCAGCCTGGCGGACATTCAAGCGTTCGGCCCGGAAGCGTTCCTCGCGGTGACCTCGACCACTGGCATGGGCGAGCTGCCGGACAACCTGCAACCGTTGTATTCGACCATTCGCGATCAACTGCCAGCCGCGTGGCGCGGTTTGCCGGGCGCGGTCATCGCCTTGGGCGACGCCAGTTATGGCGACACCTTCTGCGGTGGCGGCGAGCAAATGCGCGAACTGTTCGGCGAACTGGGTGTGCGTGAAGTGCTGGAGATGCTGCGCATCGACGCCAGCGAAAGCGTGACCCCGGAAACCGACGCCGAGCCTTGGCTGGCGCAGTTGATCGACGCGCTCAAGGGCTGATCGGCCGCTCGCGCAGGAGTGCCAGCCACGCCTGCGCGGCATTCGACAAATAGGCGCCCTGACGCCAGATAAACGCGATGTCCCAGCGCAGATAGTCCGGCGCACGCAAGGTCAGGCGCACCACGCCTGGCCGCACCAGCCCGCGCGCCACCACGCTGGGCAACAACACCACGCCTTGCCCGGCGGCCACCAGTGCCGCAAGAAAATCCGCCTGACCGCTGCGGCCGCCTTCCTTCGGTGTGAAGCCCATTTGCTGGCACGCCTGCAGCAAACGATCGTTGAGCACGAAGCTGCGCTGATACAGCAGAAACGGCGTATCGGCGAGCTCTTCCAGGCCGATTTCGCCGCGATCCGCCAACGGGTGATCGACCGGTAGCAGCGCATCGAGTTTCTCATCGCAAAACGGCTGACAGTCGAACTGCGGATCCTTCGGCAACAAACTGCCACCCAGCTCCAGTTCACCGTTGAGCACGGCTTGCTCGATGTTGCGGCTGCCGCCCTCGAGCAACTGCACGCTAATGTTTGGATAGCGCCGGCGATATTCAGCAAAGAGCCCGGCGAACAAAGCATCGCTGCCCAACAGCGGCAGACCGAGGCGCAACTCGCCACGGGCCAGATGACTGAGATCGTCCAGTTCGACCAGCAATTCGTTGCGTAAACGCAGCATGCCTTCGGCCCGTTGCAAGACCACGCTGCCGGCGGCGGTCAGGCGCAACTGGGAACCGAGGCGTTCCAGCAGGGGCGTGCCGAGGCTCTGTTCCAGTTGTGCGACTTGCTTGCTCACCGCCGACTGGCTGATGTGCAGGGTTTTCGCCGCTTGGGTGAAACCGCCCTGATGCATGACTTCGACAAAGCTGCGCAGCTGTTTGAATTCCATCTGCCTGATTCCGTTTTGGAATGGCTTTGAGTCTAACAATTCGCTTCGGGGATGGCAGGTCACTTCGTAAAATAGGCTTCTGTAAGGAGCCAATCTCATGAACGCCGCCCGCTTCAAACACCTTTCACGTCTCTTCGTCGAACTCGCCGTGTTGCTCGGTCTCTACCTGCTCGGCTGCCAACTCGCCGCGTGGCTGGCCTGGCCGATTCCCGGCGGCGTGATCGGCATGGCGCTGTTGCTGCTGGCCTTCGCGTTCGGCTGGGTCGAACCGGCGGCGCTGCAATTGGGCGCGGGCTTGTTGATGGCCGAAATGCTGTTGTTCTTTATCCCGGCGCTGATGAGCCTGCTCGATTACGGCACGTTGCTGCGCAATGACGGCTGGCGGATTTTGCTGGTGATCGCCGCCAGTACCTTGATGGTGATGCTGGTGACCGCATTCACCGTGGAATTGGCCGTGCGCGCGAGGCGTTCCCATGAAGCTTGAATGGATGCCGATGTTCTGGCTCGCCTTCACCTTGTTGGCGTACCTGTTCAGCCGCTGGATTTATCGGCGCACCGGGCGCTATGTGTTGTCGCCGCTGATTCTGGTGCCGGCGCTGTTGCTGGCGCTCGCCGTGCCGCTGCACACCGCCTATGCCGAATATTCCAGCAACACCCATTGGCTGATGTTGGTGCTCGGCCCGGTGACGGTCGCGTTCGCTGTGCCGATCTGGCAGCAACGGCGTTTATTGATGCGGCACTGGTCAGCGCTGATGCTCGGCATGGTGGCGGGCAGTGCGGCATCGATCGGCACCTCGTTCGGCTTGGCCAAGGCATTGGCGCTCGACAGTTCGGTAACGATGTCGCTGGTACCGCGTTCGATCACCACGCCGTTCGCCATGCCGCTCGCGCAAAACCTCGGCGGTGTGCCGGAGCTGACCGCGGTGTTCGTGATGTTCACCGGCGTGTTCGGCGCGATGCTCGGCGGCGTGCTGTTGAAGTGGTTGCCGCTGCGCAGTGCCTTGGCGCGTGGTGCGTTGTTTGGGGTTGGCGCACACGGTGCCGGGGTCAGTCGCGCGCATGAAGTGGGCGGTGAAGAAGGCTCTGTCGCCGGGCTGGTGATGGTGCTCACCGGGTTGCTCAATCTGTTTGCTGCACCTTTGTTGGCGTCGTTGCTTTGACATGGATCCAAGCTGTTTGCACGACTGACCCGGTCAGTCATCAAGCTGGCTGCCAATGCAACTACGTGATTGCCTGCACCTGACTAGACTGCTCACACGTTGCAGAACAATAAGAACGCAGAGGTGCATACAGTGAGCGTAGCCCCCGTCCAATCGTCCCTTAACGTCAAAGACCAGGTCAGTGCTGCGGAATGGCAGACCCGTGTCGATCTCGCCGCTTGTTATCGTCTGGTCGCCGCCCATGGCTGGGACGACCTGATCTTCACGCATATTTCCGCCAAGGTGCCGGGCACCGAAGACTTTCTGATCAATCCGTTTGGTCTGATGTTCCATGAGATCACCGCGTCGAGCCTGGTGAAGGTCGATCAGGCCGGCAACAAACTCATGGACAGCCCGTACGAAATCAATCCCGCCGGTTACACGATCCACAGCGCCGTGCACGAAGTACGGCACGATGTGGTTTGCGTGCTGCACACGCACACCGCCTCGGGTGTCGCGGTGTCGGCGCAAAAGCAGGGCGTGTTGCCGATCAGCCAACAATCGTTGTTCGTGCTGTCGAGCCTGGCCTATCACGCCTACGAAGGCGTGGCGCTGAACCACGAAGAGAAGGCGCGTTTACAGGCCGACCTCGGCGAAAACAATTTCCTCATGCTGCACAACCACGGTCTGCTGACCTGTGGCAGCACCATCGCCGACACCTTTTTGATGATGTTCACCTTCCAGCGCGCCTGCGACATTCAGGTGATGGCGCAAACCGGTGGCGCTGAACTCATCGCCATCGAACCGCAAATTCTGGCAGGCGCCAAAGCGATGATCGCCGGCGTCACCAAAAGTGCTCAAGGCATGGGTGGCGCGCTGGCCTGGCCAGCGCTGCTGCGCAAACTCGATAAACAAGACCCCGGATATAAACTCTAATGCCTCTTGCCGAGATTCCTCTGTGTGTCTGGCGTAAACGCAGCCGGACGTTTGTCTTTCGTGGTCAGCCGATTCGTTACTGGACGGCGGGGCAGGGCGAGCCGCTGCTGCTGATCCACGGCTTCCCGACCGCCAGTTGGGACTGGCATTACCTGTGGCAGCCACTGGCCCAGCGTTATCGGGTGATTGCCTGCGACATGCTCGGTTTCGGCGATTCGGCCAAGCCAATCAACCACGCCTACAGCTTGCTGGAACAGGCGGATTTGCAGCAGGCATTGCTCGCGCATCTGCAGGTCGAGCAACCGGTGCATGTGCTGGCGCACGATTACGGCGACAGCGTTGCGCAAGAACTGCTTGCCCGGCATTACGAGGATCGCATCGAAATCGCCAGTTGCGTGTTCCTCAACGGTGGCCTGTTTCCGGAAACTCATCGTCCGGTGCTGATGCAAAAACTGTTGCTCAGCCCATTGGGCTGGATGATCGGCCGCGCGTTTACCCGCGATGCACTGGTGAAAAGTTTTCGGCAGATCTTTGGGCCGAACACTCGGCCGACAGAGAGCGAACTGGATGATTTCTGGAGCTTGGTCGAGACCAATCGTGGGCCACGGATCATGCACAAACTGATCAGCTATATTCCGGAGCGTCGGGTGCAGCGTGATCGTTGGGTCGCGGCGATGCAGCGCGGTGAAATCCCGTTGCGGGTGATTGATGGCGAAGTCGATCCGATTTCCGGGGCGCACATGGTCGAGCGTTACCGTGAATTGATCCCCGACGCCGACACGGTGTTGCTGCCGGGCATCGGCCACTATCCACAGACCGAAGCGCCGGTACAGGTGCTCAAGCATTACCTGGAGTTTCGTGAGCGGTTTGTATTGCCGCCGCGCAAAGTCGCCTGCTCCTGAAGATCAAAAGATCGCAGCCTTCGGCAGCTCCTACACCGATCCCCTGTGGGAGCTGCCGAAGGCTGCGATCTTTTGCTTTTCAAACCTGACTATCCCCCAACCTTATCGCACACCATTCAGCCCCAGCCTTGTTCGTTGTGACACCAAGCCCCGTGCCTGACACTCGGGATCAATGTCCCATTGGCCTGCTGGAGTTGCCTCGATGAATGAGTCTGTGCGTTTCGAAGATAAAGTCGTGATCGTCACCGGAGCCGGTGGTGGCCTTGGCCGCGCCCACGCACTGCTGTTCGCCAAACAGGGCGCGAAAGTGCTGGTCAACGACCTCGGCGGCTCGGCTCAGGGTGAAGGCGCCAATGCCTCCGCTGCCGACCGCGTCGTCGCCGAAATCCGTGAAGCCGGCGGCACCGCCGAAGCCAACCATGACTCGGTCACCGACGGCGACAAACTCGTGCAAAACGCCCTCGACGTCTTCGGCCGCGTCGACGTGGTGGTCAACAACGCCGGCATCCTGCGCGACAAGACCTTCCACAAAATGGACGACGCCGACTGGGATCTGGTTTACCGCGTCCACGTCGAAGGCGCCTACAAAGTCACTCGCGCCGCATGGCCGCACCTGCGCGAGCAAAACTACGGTCGCGTGATCTTCACCGCCTCGACCTCGGGCATCTACGGCAACTTCGGCCAGTCCAACTACGGCATGGCCAAACTCGGCCTCTACGGCCTGACCCGCACCCTGGCCATCGAAGGCCGCAAAAACAACATCCTCGTCAACGCCATCGCCCCAACCGGCGGCACGCGCATGACCGAAGGCCTGATCCCGCCGCAAGTGTTCGAACAACTCAAACCGGAACTGGTCAGCCCGTTGGTGGTGTACCTGGCCAGCGAGCAATGCCAAGAGACTTCTGGACTGTTCGAAGTCGGCGGCGGCTGGATGGGCAAAGTGCGTTGGGAGCGTAGCCTTGGTGCCGGGTTTGATCCGCGAGTGGGTTTCTCGCCGGAAGATGTCGCGGCGCACTGGCAGCAGATTTGTGATTTCGAAGGCGCGGCGCATCCGAAGGACAATATTGAAGCGCTGAAGGAAATGATGGCGAATTTGCAGAAGTATTCGTTGTAAAGAGAGCGCAAAGCGAGCAGGCATCGAATGCCTGCTCGCTTTTTTATTCCGGCTTGAATCCAGGTTTTCCGTTTGCTGCGCGCCAAGCCTTGATGGCTTCTAATACGCCTGTCGGGCTGTCTTCAACACCTTCTTCCGGGTAGTAAAGAATGTTTGTCCCATTCGGGTGTTCAGAAGTGTGAACAATGTTGTCGACGAATTGATCATGTTTTCGTTCTGTTGAGAATTTTCCTTGGAATAGCCGTTCTATAACTGCCAGGTATTCGGACTCTGTGTAGTCTTCTAGTCTGTTTTTTAATTTCATCCTATAATTTTCCTTTTTTTAAGTGCAATTCAATATGCTGTTTTGGTGTTAGCACCGTTAGATTGTTTATATCGTAGACGTTGCCGCCTTCGCTAATTGGATTGAGGTGATGTATTTCAAATTTTTTACGCTTGCCTATTTGCTCCGAGGGTAATGCGCTGGGAGCCAATCCGTCTCTCAAATCTATTTTGTTGAGTCTTGAAAATTGGTCAAGTAATGCTGGGTCATTCCCAACTGCTTTCCAGAACGCCCTCCGAAATGCCCTGAAATTGGAAAACTCCTTTCCTCGAAGTTTATCCGCGATCTGTGCGGGAATGGGGGCGCCCTTCGACGTTGAAGCAGTTCCAAGCCAGTTACCGGAAACCGGTTGCCCCAAACCGCTGGCAACCCCCGGATCCTGCCTTCGATCCCTGAACACCGTGAGTATCGGCGGTATGCCTGACTCAATCGGGAATATGGTGATGTATCCGCCAAACCCGTACAGATCCAATTCAGGAAATGGATCTATTCGTCCGTCGGCGGGTTTAACTGTTGCACCGTCATAGACTGGTAGCTGTCTGTCGACCTGCGGAAGAGCAGACGACGGATCAATAGGCTCGATCAGCGGCGTCCAGGTTACGGTAGGGCCGTTGGAGCCGGCGGTAACTACGTACGCGTTTTTTTCTGAATCGAAATCAGCAAGTCTTACTGGCACGTCGTTGGGAACAGTCACGCCATCGGTGCTGACAATGACGATATCTACACGGTTGCCCACCGTTCTGGTGCCAAGTCTTACAGGAATCCGGGCGCGGCCGCCGGCAGCCGCTAATTCATACAGATCGCCAGTCAGATCAGATGAAATATTTGATAATGGGACACTTGCGGAAAAGAGATCACCGTTCCCCAATTCAGAGGGGACTAGCAGGGCAGCGAAACCTGCTACGGCAGGAGCAGCGAAAGTTGCAGCGGCTGCCAACGCTGAGGCGACGCCACTACGAAGTGCGCTATTGAGGGCCAACGCAGTGGCTCGATCGATAGCGATATCGCCAAGCGTTCCTGAGAAAGTTGCCCCAGACACAGCCGCTGAACCGACGTGAGCGAATTCCGGACTTTGCCAGCGTGCCTCTGTCTGTTTTTTCCAATCGGCTTTTAAGCGTGCCTGTTCCGCTCGAACTTCGGCGTCGGCCCGCGCTTTCAGGCGCGCCAGTTGCTGTCTCTTTCGCCGAGCGATTTGTTCTGTTTTTTTCTGTTGCTCGAAGCGCTTTTTTTCATCGCTGAGTTTGAGCTCTCGCTCGCGCTGCAACGCTTCAACTGTTAACCGTTCCTGCTCGTCAGCCAAACGCTGCCTTTCTGCCAACGCAGCAAGCCTTGTCTGTTCCCGAGCCTGGGCTTGTTCCTGCTCACGTCGCACTGCATCCGCAATGTTCTTTTGCCGATGTTGTTCTGCTGCAATGCGGGCACGTTCAGCGGCCACGCGTTGAGCTTCAGCCAGTGCCGCAACTCTTGCCTTTTCACGAGCCTGAGTTTGTTCTTGCTCACGGCGTACCGCATCAGCAAGTTCTTTCTGCCGTTGTTGCTCCGCTGCAATACGTGCTCGTTCAGCGGCCAAACGCTGAGCTTCTGCGACCGCAGCAAGTCTTGCCTGCTCCTGTGCTCTGTTATGTTCCGCCTGTCTGCGTGCCGCATCGGCAATGTCTCTCTGCCGTTGCTGCTCGGCTGCGATCCGGGCGTTTTCGGCTGCCACTCGAGCTGCCTCGGCCATCGCCGCATTCCTTGCGTGCTCCTCAGCCTGTGCGGCCCTCAAGTAACTTTGTGCATTCATCGCTTGCTGGTGCAGCAGGGCAATCGATTGAGATAGAAGCTGGGCCTCATGCGCCGCGAGATAGGATTGCTCCCAGAGTTGTGTCGAGCGAGCGCCAGGCCAGATTAGCTTGTCGATGGTTGTCGCTTTACGAACGAAGTCGGTGAATGATTTATCTCTCGGGTCACTGCCGAAAAAAGCATTCGCAGTAATGTTTTTTTGCTGTAGTTCTACGGTCTTTCGAGCGCGTAATGTTTCCCTTATATCTACTTCTCTCTGCCACGCCTGGACGGCTGATATCGATGAAACAGGCAGTTGTAATCTATTGGCAGCAATTTCTGCTTCCAGATTAACCGGCAGTGCTTGTGACTTGGTTTCAAATTCCTGTTGGACCTGTCTTTTTACTTCTTGAGTTCTGACAGATGTTTCCACTTGAAGGAGTTGAGTGTTGGTACCGTTCCCGAACATGCCACTGCCGCGAGGGCGTGAATGCGTGGTGAGTGGGGTCATCCATTCCGGGGCTTGTTCAATAATATGAGTAGCCGGAAGGTTGTCTTGTGGTGGTCGTTGCATTTAAATTCCTTTTTAAATGCGGCATCGAAATAGCTTTTGCTGTGCGGCATTAGTCGCAAGCGTAAAGCTGCAAGCCTGCGCCAATGATGTGAGCAGGTATGTTTATGCTAAGTGATTAATTTCTAGGAATGGGCTTGGTGTGTTGTCGGAAACTTCTGGTACGACAAAGAGAGTCTGGGAAGCGATGAGACAGATTTTGTTAATGAATATGTAGGATTAGTAGGAATGCGGAAATTTCTTACAGTGCGCCGCGGTAGTTAGCTCAGCGCCTTGTAGGATCTGATCAATGCAGCGCCCATAAAAAAGGCCGCTGCAAACGCAGCGGCCAAGGTAAGACGTTGGATCAAGGAGCTACAAATCAACGTCAGTGAACACCGGGCGATAAACCGACCTATCGATTCATCTGAAATCTGTCAGCAATGGCCAGAGTTGCTCATGGCCATTGCTTCGGCGCTTTTCGGCGTATCCCGTGAAAGCCCGCTCAGAATAAGCAGTTCGGCCTGCAGGAAAAATAGCGATTCCGGACATGCACTGTTGCGGAGCATGCAACAGTCGCTGTGCCCCGGCATGCACCATGCGCTGCGCTGATGATCGTCCATCCAGCTCACTCATGGATCGCGCAAAGCCCCGTGCTGTGCGGGCATTCATCCTTTCGAGCGACAGCGTGAATACCTCCTTGGTGCGCTTATCGTCCGGTGGTGGCGGCAGTAGGGTGGGGCCTTCTGTCACTCACCGGGGAAGACGCATGACAAAAACAACAATGCGCGCCATCTTCACACCGCAAGCGCTGGCCGCTGCGGTGGCTCTGGGTTGCTGTGCCCAGGCGCAGGCGGTTTCGTTCAACATCGGCGAAATCGAAGGGACGTTCGACTCGTCCTTGTCGATCGGGGCGAGCTGGGGCATGCGCGATGCCGACAAGTCGCTGGTCGGCACGGTCAACGGCGGTACCGGGCAATCTTCCACGGGTGATGACGGGCGCCTGAACTTCAAGAAAGGCGAGACCTTTTCGAAAATCTTCAAAGGCATTCACGACCTCGAACTGAAGTACGGCGACACCGGGGTGTTTGTGCGCGGTAAGTATTGGTACGACTTCGAGCTGAAGGACGAAGACCGCGAGTTCAAACAGATCAGCGACACCGGTCGCAAGGAAGGCGCCAAATCTTCCGGCGCGCAGATCCTCGATGCCTTTGTCTATCACAACTATTCCATCGCAGATTTACCGGGCACTGTGCGCGCGGGTAAGCAGGTGGTGAGTTGGGGCGAAAGTACCTTCATCGGCAACTCGATCAACAGCATCAACCCGGTCGACGTTTCCGCGTTTCGCCGTCCCGGTGCCGAGATCAAGGAAGGCCTGATTCCGGTGAATATGTTGTTCGGTTCACAAGGTCTGACCGATCAACTGACGGTTGAAGGCTTTTACCAACTGGAGTGGGATCAGACCGTTCTCGACAACTGCGGCACGTTCTTCGGTGTCGACGTGGCGGCGGATGGTTGCAACAACGGCTACACCGTCGGCAGTCCAGCCATTGCACCGTTTGTGCCGTTGACCCAGGCATTCGGTCAGGGCATTCAGGTCACTCGCGAAGGGGTGGTGATTCCCCGTGGCGGCGACCGCGATGCGCGGGATTCCGGGCAGTGGGGCACGGCGCTACGCTGGCTCGGCGACGATACCGAGTACGGCCTCTATTTCATGAACTATCACAGCCGCACGCCAACGGTGGGCACCACTACGGCGGGGCTTTCGACGCTGGCGGCGTTGCCGGGCATGGTCGGCATTGCCAACGGTCTGGCGCCGGGCAGCGGTGCGGGTCTGGCGCAGAGCGTGATGCTCGGACGCGGTCAGTACTACCTCGAATACCCGGAAGACATTCGCCTGTACGGCGCGAGTTTCTCCACCACTTTGCCCACCGGTACCGCGTGGACTGGCGAGATCAGCTACCGGCCCAACGCGCCGGTGCAGGTCAACACCAACGACTTGACGCTGGCGCTGCTCAACCCGATTGCCGGTGGCACGGCCTCGCCACTGGCGACGTCGCCGGGCGCGGACAACAAAGGTTATCGCCGTAAAGAAGTGACGCAAGTGCAGAGCACCCTCACGCACTTCTTCGATCAGGTGTTGGGCGCTGAACGTCTGACCGTAGTCGGCGAAGCGGCGGTGGTGCACGTCGGTGGTCTGGAGTCGCGCAGTCAACTGCGTTATGGCCGCGACTCGGTGTACGGCCAGTACGGTTTCGGCGGTGACACCGACGGCTTTGTCACCTCGACCTCGTGGGGCTACCGCGCCCGGGCGATCCTCGATTACGCCAACGTGGTCGGCGGGATCAACTTCAAACCCAACCTGTCGTGGTCGCATGACGTCGCCGGTTACGGGCCCAACGGCCTGTTCAACGAAGGCGCGAAAGCGATCAGCGTCGGCGTCGATGCCGACTACCGCAACACCTACACCGCGAGCCTCAGTTACACCGACTTCTTTGGCGGTGACTACAACGTCCTCGAAGACCGTGACTTCGTGGCCCTGAGCTTCGGCGTGAACTTCTGATCTGCCCGAGAAGGATGACTGCAATGCGCAAAATGATTCTGCAATGTGGTGTGCTGGCCCTGAGTGTGCTGGCGGCCAACGTGATGGCGGCGGTGTCGCCGGATGAAGCGAACAAACTCGGCACCAGCCTGACCCCGCTCGGTGCTGAAAAGGCCGGCAACGCCGATGGCTCGATTCCGGCGTGGACCGGCGGTATCCCGAAAAACGCCGCCGCAGTGGACAGCAAAGGTTTCCTCGCCGACCCGTTCGCCAACGAGAAACCGTTGTTCACCATCACCCCGGCCAACGTCGACAAGTACAAAGACAAGCTGTCCGAAGGCCAGGTGGCGATGTTCAAGCGCTACCCTGAAACCTACAAAATTCCGGTCTACACCACTCACCGCACCGTCGCCGTGCCGCCGGAAATCTACGAATCGGCCAAGCGCAGTGCGCTCAACGTCACCACCATCAACGACGGTAACGGCCTGGCCAATTTCACTGGCAATCGCTACTACGCCTTCCCGATTCCGAAGAACGGCGTCGAGGTGTTGTGGAACCACATCACCCGTTACCACGGCGGCAACGTCAAACGCATCATCACTCAGGTGACCCCGCAGACTAACGGCAGCTTCACGCCGATCCGCTTCGAAGAAGAGATCGCCGTGCCGCAACTGATCAAGGATATCGACCCGGAAAAAGCCGCCAACGTGCTGACCTTTTTCAAACAGTCGGTGACCGCGCCGGCACGTCTGGCCGGCAACGTGCTGCTGGTGCACGAAACCCTCGATCAGGTGAAGGAGCCGCGTCTGGCGTGGATCTACAACGCCGGCCAGCGTCGGGTTCGTCGGGCGCCGCAAGTGGCGTATGACGGCCCGGGCACGGCGGCGGATGGCTTGCGTACTTCGGACAACTTCGACATGTTCTCCGGCGCACCGGATCGCTACGACTGGAAACTGGTCGGCAAAAAGGAAATGTACATCCCGTACAACAGCTACAAACTCGATTCGCCGAGCCTGAAATACGACGACATCGTCAAGGCCGGGCACATCAATCAGGATCTGACCCGTTATGAACTGCATCGTGTCTGGGAGGTGATCGGTACGGTGAAACCGAACGAGCGGCACATCTACGCCAAGCGCCACATGTACATCGATGAGGACAGCTGGCAAGTCGCACTGGTCGATCACTATGACGGTCGCGGTCAACTGTGGCGCGTGGCCGAAGGTCACTCTGAATATCACTACGAGCATCAGGCCCAGGCTTACACCCTCGAAGCGCTCTACGACATCATTGCCGGTCGCTACATTGCCCTGGGCATGAAGAACGAAGAGAAACACAGTTACGAATTCGGCTTCGAAGCCAAGGCGGCGGATTACACGCCATCGGCCTTGCGCGCCGAGGGCGTTCGGTAACGGTCTGGATACATCGGCAAGGCAATAGGCGACCACTCGGTCGCCTTTTTTATGGGCCGCAATCAGCGCGCTGAATACTCGTCAACAAGGTGCCCGGAGCGGGCTAGGGTGAGTGCACAACGATAAGAAGGCTCACTCGATGACCGCCATGACGCCCTGCCTGGATCGCCGCGGATTTCTGCCCAGGCTTTCTTCCCATCATCAGTCGCGTACGCGTTTGAGCGCGCCGTTGCTCGAATCCGTGGCGCGGGTGCGGCTGGTGTGCGCGCCGGCCGGCAGCGGCAAAAGTGCATTGCTTGCTGAATGTCTGTTTCAGGCGCCGCCCGCGTGCGAGGTGCGGTGGTTGCCGTTGGCCGGGGCAACGCTCAGTCCCGCCGACTTCTGCCAGCGTCTGGCGCAGACGTTGGGACTGGCCGAGCGGGTGGATGAGGCGCGGTTGATCGCGACGCTGGCACGTTGGGCTGAGCCGACCTGGTTGTTTATCGACGATTACTGTCGTCTGCCCGATCCGGCGCTGGATGCGTTGCTTGATCGCTTGCTGGCGGTCAGCAGCCCGGCACTCACGTGGTGGATCGGCACGCGCCGACGGCCGCAATGCAACTGGCCGCGTTTGCTGCTCGACGATGAGTTATATGAATCTGAAAGCGTGACCCTCGCCCTGAGCCAAGACGAAATCGCCTGCGCGTTGACGCATTTGACGGCGGAGCAGGCCCACAGTGTGGCCGGGCGAATTGTCCAGCGCACCGGCGGCTGGTGCGCCGGGGTGCGCATGGCGCTGCTGCAAAAGTGCGACTGGACGCAAAGTCTGCAGCCGCAGCAACGTGTCGATACGCTGCTGGATTATCTGCAACACGAACTCTTCAGCAGCCTTACGCCGGAGCTGGCCGAAGCCTGGCGGGTGTTGGCGCATCTGCCGCGATTCAATGCCGAACTGTGCGAGCACTTGTTCGGTGCCGGCGAGGGTGCGCAACTCTTGCGCACGCTGCAAACGCTGGGCTGCTTTATCGAGCCGTGGCACGAATCGGCTGAATGGCTGCAAGTGTTCCCGCCGCTCGCGCAAGTCATGCGCGAAGAGCAATGGCCGGCGAGCCGTTCCTGGCATCGGCGTGCCTGTCAGTTTTTTACCGTCGGCAAGGATTGGCGTTCGGCCTTCGAGCAGGCGCTGTTCGCCGAAGAATTCGAAGTGGCGGTCAGCCTGTTGCAGCACTTCAGTTTCGAGCATCTTTTTGAAGAGCAGACCGTGGTGTTGTTGCTGCAATTGCACGAGCAACAGGGCGAAGAATTGATTTTGAGTTCGCCGCAATTGGTTGGACTGTTTACCGGGGCACTGTTATTTGCCGGACGGTTTGAACAAGCAGAGCAATGCATCGCGCATATGACGCGATTCCTGCCGCAACCGTCAGCGCAATCCGAGCGGCAGTTAATTGCTCGTTGGCAGGCGCAACAGGGTTGGCTCCTGCATTTGCAAGGGCAGATGCAGTCTGCGCAGGAACACTTTCAGCAGGCGCTGGCCGAGCTGGCCCCCGAGACGTGGCCGACCCGGCTGCTGTGCCTGTCGGGGCTGACTCAGCAGGCGTTACTGCGCGGCGAACTCGACGTGGCGCAGGCGTTCAATCGACAAGCGCTGTGCCTGGCCCGGGCGCATGACTCGTTGGTTTTCGAGGGCTTGCTTGAACTCGATCATGCGCACTTGCTTGAGCAGCGCGGTGCGAGTGCGCGAGCCGAGGCGTTGCTGAGCAACATGGATGAATTACTGCGCGATCAACCGGTACGGCTGACGCCGTTGCACGGGCGAATCGCACTGCTGCGTGGGCGTCTGGCGCTCAATCAAGGGCAGGACGAACGCGCTGCGCCACTCTTTCAAAGTGGCTTGAATGATTGCCTGCGCAGCCACGACAAACGAGTGCTGTACGGCTATTTGGGACAGGCGCAATTGGCGGCCAATCAGCGTGATTTTGAGCTGGCCTTCAATCGGCTCCGCGCGGCTGAACGCTTGATGCAGCAGCGGCAGATTCCCGACACCGTTTACCGCGGCGTCTTACTGCAAGTCAGCAGTCATTTCTGGCTGCAGCAAGCGCGGCAGGATCTCGCTTGTGAAGCGCTGAGCCGGGTGTTGCGTCATTACCAGGGAACTCAAGCTGTGCAGGCTCCACCAGCAACCGTGCTGCTGATCCCGAGAATTGAATACCTGCTGATCCTCGCACACGCCGCACATTCGCCGATGGAGGCTGAACACCTGTTGCGGTTGCAGCACATGCTGAGCCTGGCCCAATCCAGCGCAATGAACGCCTTGCAGACGGAGTTGCAACTGGTCATCGCCGAGCTGCTGTGGCTCACCGGCCGCAAGGATGAAGCCGCTAACGCTTTGCAGCAGGGGCTCCAACTGGCGACGGATTTTCATTGTCACCATGCTGTGCAAGAGCTGAACTTGCGCAGGGCCGAAATGCTGCAAACGTTGTCAGTGTCTTCAGACAATCAACAGCGTTTAGACACTTCAGCGAATTTGCCTTTGTTGAGCCAGCGCGAACTGAAAGTTCTCAAGCTGATTGCCCTCGGTTATTCGAATCAACAGATTGCTGATGAGATGTTTATCTCGTTACACACGGTAAAAACTCATGCCCGGCGAATTAACGTAAAGCTGTGCGTGGAACGCCGTACTCAGGCGGTCGCAAAGGCAAAATTATTAGGGGTACTGAGTTAAGACTTTTGTGTGCTGAACGTGAGTCAGAGACGTAGAGATGTCTTGCATGTTTTTCGCATATTTTGAATTGCTTGTCGGTTATTTGGATTTCGCGAACTGACGTAATTTTTGCCCGCTGACCAGTCATTCGGCTGGTTGCGTTCTGAAATGATTCAGGGGCATTAAATGAACTTGTTTGATAGACGTGTTTTAGCGAATGTACAAAAAACTGCGAAGTGGCTGAGCGATGCCGAGGGTGATAAGCAGCTCGAATTTGCTCAGTTGCAACAGCAGCTTATTGCCAGTCGGTTGAACCTTGAGCGACAGCTGGAGAATATGACCGATCTCCAGACCTATGCGCGTTATGTCATTGCTGATTCGATCCGGCTCGATTTTGATACGGCATTGAACCCTGATCAGGTCATCGTTCGTTCACAGTATGTTTTCCAGGAAGGCCCTCACACCATCCAACAAGTAAACTCCCGAAGTCTGACGGAGTTTGCGTTGTACGGACTGCATGACAAGGCGGCGCGCGGTCGGCTGGAATGCGTCGGTGAGGGCGTGCCGACGCAGTTGAACCAGCAATGGCTCGAAAGCGCCATGGACGGTTCAGACCTGCGCGCCACATACGCTGCCAAGTTGAAAAAGACCTATCAGAAAAGCAACGTTCTGGAGGCAATGAGTGATTTCATAAAACAGCAACTATTGCTCAGCGCTTATTCGGCGCGGCTGCAGGGACACCTAACGCCAGCCAATCTTGAGCGTGTTCGGCATGCCGTCGACGGAGCATCGGGTTTCGTTATCAATTGCCTGAAACTCGAACTGCCCGGGGCCAACATTCAGCCGTTCAAGGATCTGGTGGTCATTGGCTCCGATCAGTCCGCCCAACCGGACTGGCTACTGTTTGCCCCAGGCTCTCCCGCCAATCGCGAATGGCATGAGCTCACCGATTTACGTAGTCTGAGCCTGGAAATCGGCAGCTGGACGGCCACTGAAAAAGGCTGTGATTATCTGGTCTGGCAGTCGCATGCGATGGATCGGCAGGTCATTTCCAATCACTTGAAGCGAGTCCGCCAACTCCCCAGTCTGTGGCCGGGCGTGGGGCTGGGACCCACCTCTTTTCGAAGTGAACAGGTGATGCGCAATCTGGTGGACAACCAGCGGGACTGGATTCTGGCGCAGGAGGAAAACGTTACCCCTGACAACTATCTCAACGCGACCCATGTTCAGCGTCAGTTATTCACCCGAATCAATACCGAACTCCAGGCTCTGCAAACGATTAATGTGCGCGGGGGTGGATTTGTCAGTTACGAACAATTCTGTTTCGATCTGATCAAGCAGCGTGTTGAGCAGGTATTGGCGCAAAGAAACGAGCATGTCTCGATCAATCCTGATTTGATCCGAGTTGAAATCAGTGACGATCAACAAATGACGCTGAGGCAGTTGATCGTTGCTGAAGTGCACTTTTACGCCGACGGTGCTGGCGACCCCAAATACCCAAGGTTTGTTGTTGCTGAAAACCATCCGCCGTTGAGTAACCTGGATATTCGCGATATCGCCGGATGGTCGAGAACGCTGCGCGCCGGTGAACAGTACATTGACGAACTGCGCTCCGTTCATTTGAATCGAAACAGTGTGGCCGGTTCGTTCAAACGGCAGATCTATCTTGGCGTCTTGAAGCGAAAAATGTATGTCTCCGCCATGCAGGCTTTTTTCAGCGGTCGCCTGAGCGGTAAATCACTTCCTGAACTGCTCAATGTCATTGCGGGCATTGATGGCGAGCACCCACCGAAATCGATTCTGGAACGCATCGGTGCTGTCAATTACAGCGCGATGTGTAACTTGCACATCAAGGGTGAACGGGTCGTCGGTGTGTACGTATTCCGCTTACAGATTGCGGGTCGCGTTGAAGAATATGTGTTCGCCCCGGAGGCTCCGGATGGCTGTGAAATCTGGCCCTTCCACGAATTCGTCGATGCTGTGAAAACACGCGGTTACGCTGACTACTTCTATGAAAGAGTTGCAGAGAAATATCAGCGCAAGGTCAAAGACTATCTCGATAAACTGGAGCAACAGAGCCACTTTGCCGAAGCGCCGGAGCTGGAATCCAACAGCCGAATCGATAACGTTCAAACGTGCTACGACGATCTGATTAACAAAGTCATTTCCGATGTCGATGAAAAGACCCAAAGCCTGAGCGAAATCATCTTCGGGCTGGTGTTTGACGGGGTAGTCACAGCGGTCACCGCGCTGAGTATTGTGTTCCCGCCGGTGGGCATCGCGTTGAGTGTCGTGCTGTTCACAAAAGAAGCGGTATCCGGGCTGGATGCGCTCGTTCAGGGTGATCGGGCAAAAGCGCTGGCGCACTTTGTGGAAGCCATTGTCGAGTTGGGGTCGCTGGGCAAGGCGGCCGCCGGTGCGCGCGCCGTGTCCAAATTGCAACGTAACTTCGTTTCACTCGCCGGTGACGTCTATAAAGTCGAGAGCTTTTACAGACAGGCCACCGGGCACCCCGGTCTGCCCGGTGTGGCGAAGGATGCCATTCAAGAGATTCTCGATGACCCGCAAGCCCTGACCAGCACAACCACGATTGTCTGAGTTCAGTCGCGTGCGGTGCCGAGGCGCCGCACGTTGATAGCGCCGTTCAACGGCTGACGTCGTCGCGTTGAAAACCCATGCGCCAACTCACGGCCCGCGTCGCCGCCAACAAGCGCTGCGCCGCCGGGCCGTTTTCGTCAGCGTGAAACAACGAGGTCGGGCCGACGATAGTGAGCACGGCTGCGACCTGGCCGACGGCATTGAACACCGGCGCGGACAACGCGTCCACGCCGGGCATCAGCAAGCCGTGAACATGGTGCAGACCGCGTTCGCGGATCTGTTCGCACAGGGTTGTGTAAGTCTTTTCGTCTTTGAGCGGGTGATCGGCAACGGCGATTTCCTGCTCGCGCAGATCATCGGTTTCCCGATGCGGCAGAAACGCGCTGAACACCAGTCCCGTCGAAGAACTGAGCAGCGGCAGCACTGAGCCCAACTGCGTTACCACCGTCACCGCACGCACCGCCGGTTCGATGTGCACCACCGTTGCACCCTGATTGCCCCACACCGCCAAAAAACAGGTCTCGTTGAGTTCGTCGCGCAGTTCGGCCAACGGCAGGGCGGCGACTTTCAGCACGTCCATACTGTTGAGTGCGGCCAAACCCACACGTAGCGCTTCGCGACCGAGACCGTAATGGTTGGTGGCGGCGTTCTGCTCGGCGAAACCCGAGGCGATCAACGCCTGTAAATAGCGATGCACCTTGCTCGCCGGCATCTGCACATGTTCGGCCAGACGCGACAGCGAGGTCGACGGTGACAACTCGGCCAAAGCCTTGAGGATGTCGGTGCCGACTTCGGCGGAGCGGACTTTCTGTTTGCCGTTACTGTCGCTGGTTTTTTCCATGGTGCGGCCGGGCTCCGATACGAATGGGCGTCTTTATAGCTTGACGCTGGATAGCGAGCAAATTACGTTATGCGTAATCGAATTACGATAATAACAACCCCGGCGTGCCGAAACCTCTGAGCCAGAGCGATGGGCCACTGCCGACTCCCTGTTCAGGAGGCTCCATGAACCTCGATTCAACCGCTCAGGCGCTGGCGTATCAGTCCGGTTTCGGCAACGAATTCAGCACTGAAGCGTTGCCCGGCGCGCTGCCCGTCGGCCAGAACTCCCCGCAAAAAGCCCCGTACGGCCTCTACACCGAATTGTTTTCCGGCACCGCGTTCACCATGACCCGCAGTGAAGCGCGGCGCACCTGGATGTACCGGATTCAGCCGTCGGCCAATCACCCGGCGTTCGTCAAACTGGAACGGCAATTGGCCGGTGGGCCGTTGGGCGATGTGACACCGAATCGCTTGCGCTGGAATCCGCTGGAGATCCCCGCCGAGCCGACGGATTTCATCGATGGCCTGGTGAGCATGGTAGCCAACTCCGCCGCCGAAAAACCGTCCGGCATCAGCATTTACAACTACGCCGCCAATCGTTCGATGGAACGCGTGTTCTTCAATGCCGACGGCGAACTGCTGCTAGTACCGCAACTCGGCCGTCTGCGCATCGCCACTGAATTGGGTGTGCTGGAAGTGGCGCCGCTGGAAATCGTCGTGCTGCCGCGCGGCTTGAAATTCCGCGTTGAACTGCTCGACCCGCAAGCACGCGGTTACGTCGCCGAAAACCATGGCGCGCCGCTGCGTCTGCCCGATTTGGGGCCGATTGGCAGCAACGGTCTGGCCAATCCGCGCGACTTCCTGACGCCGGTTGCCGCTTACGAAAATCTGCAGCAGCCAACCACGCTGGTGCAGAAATTCCTCGGTCAGTTGTGGGCCACCGAACTCAATCACTCGCCGCTGAACGTGGTCGCCTGGCACGGCAATAACGTGCCGTACAAATACGATCTGCGCCGTTTCAACACCATCGGTACGGTGAGTTTCGATCATCCCGATCCTTCGATCTTCACCGTGCTGACCTCGCCGACCAGCGTGCACGGTCTGGCCAACCTCGACTTTGTAATCTTCCCGCCGCGCTGGATGGTCGCCGAAAACACCTTCCGGCCGCCGTGGTTCCACCGCAACCTGATGAACGAATTCATGGGCCTGATCCAGGGCGAATACGACGCCAAGGCTGAAGGCTTCGTGCCCGGTGGCGCCTCGCTGCACAGCTGCATGAGCGCCCACGGCCCGGACGGCGAGACCTGCACCAAAGCCGTCAACGCCGAGCTCAAACCGGCGAAAATCGACAACACCATGGCCTTCATGTTCGAGACCAGTCAGGTGCTGCGCCCAAGCCGTTTCGCCCTCGACTGCCCGCAACTGCAATCCACTTACGACGCCTGCTGGGCCACGCTGCCCGCCACGTTCGACCCGACCCGGAGATAACCCATGACGCAGAATTCCATCACCCGCAGCTGGGTCGCTTCAGCCAACGGTCACGCAGATTTCCCGCTGCAGAACTTGCCGCTCGGTGTGTTCAGTACCGACGGTTCGGCGCCGCGCGCAGGCGTGGCGATTGGCGAACAGATTTTTGATCTGCAAGTCGCGCTGGAAGCCGGGCTGTTCGACGGCGCCGCGCGCAGTGCCGTCGAAGCCATGCACGGCGGCCAGTTGAACGCGTTTTTTGAACTCGGTCGCGACGCTCGCGTTGCTTTGCGTGAGCGTTTGCTGGAACTGTTCAGCGAAGGCAGCACGCACCGTGGCAGCATCGAAGCGCAAGGCGTGAAACTGCTGCCGCTGGCCAGCGATTGCCAACTGCATCTGCCGGCGCGCATCAGCGATTACACCGACTTCTACGTCGGCATCGAGCACGCGCAGAACGTCGGCAAACTGTTCCGTCCGGATAACCCGCTGCTGCCGAACTACAAACATGTGCCAATCGGCTATCACGGTCGCGCCTCCACCGTGCGCGCCTCCGGTACCGATGTGCGTCGTCCTAAAGGCCAGACGCTACCGGCCGGTCAGACTGAGCCGACTTTCGGCCCGTGCGCACGTCTGGACTATGAACTGGAACTGGGCATCTGGATCGGTCAGGGCAACGAGATGGGCGATTCGATCGCCATCGGCGATGCCGCTGATCACATCGCCGGTTTCTGCCTGCTCAACGATTGGTCGGCGCGCGACATTCAGGCGTGGGAATACCAGCCGCTGGGCCCGTTCCTGTCGAAGAGCTTCATCACCAGCGTTTCGCCGTGGGTCGTAACAGCAGAAGCGTTGGCGCCATTCCGCACCGCGCAACCGAAGCGTCCGGAGGGTGATCCGCAGCCGCTGCCGTACCTGTTCGATCAACGCGATCAGGACGGCGGTGCTTTCGACATCGAACTGGAAGTGCTGCTGCTCACCGAAGCCATGTGCGAACAGAATCTGCCAGCCCATCGCCTGACCCTGAGCAACACCCGCTACATGTACTGGACTGTCGCGCAAATGGTCGCGCACCACAGCGTCAATGGTTGCCAGTTGCAGGCCGGTGATCTGTTCGGTTCGGGCACCTTGTCCGGCCCGGAAAACGGTCAGTTCGGCAGCCTGCTGGAAATCACCGAGGGCGGTAAAAAACCGATCGAACTGGCGTCCGGCGAAGTGCGCAAATTCCTTGAAGACGGTGACGAAATCATCCTGCGTGCACGTTGCGCCCGTGATGGTTTTGCCTCGATCGGCTTCGGCGAATGCCGCGGCAAAGTGTTGGCAGCGCGCTGACAGGAGCGGTTCATGGATCTCTATACCTACTACCGTTCGACCTCGTCGTATCGCGTGCGGATCGCGCTGGCATTGAAGGGCCTCGACCATCAGGCGTTGCCGGTCAATCTGATTGCGCCGTCCGGTGGCGAGCATCGGCAGGCGGCGTATCTGGCGATCAATCCGCAAGGCCGGGTGCCGGCCTTGCGCACTGACGAGGGGGAGTTGTTGATCCAGTCGCCGGCGATCATCGAGTACCTGGAGGAACGTTATCCACAGGTGCCGTTGTTGCCGGAAGACCTCGCGGCCCGCGCCCATGTGCGTGCTGTCGCGGCGGTGATCGGCTGCGACGTGCATCCGCTGCACAATGTCAGCGTGCTCAATCGTCTGCGCCAGTCGGGGCAGGAAGAGCCGCAGGTGGTCGAGTGGATCAGCCACTGGATCGGTCAAGGCTTGGCGACGGTGGAGCAGTTGATTGGTGATAGCGGTTTCTGTTTCGGCGAGCGGCCGTGTGTGGCGGATGTTTACTTGATTCCGCAGTTGTATGCGGCTGAGCGGTTCAATGTGTCGTTGGAGGCTTACCCGCGAATCTGCCGAGTGGCGGCGCTGGTCGCAGACCATCCAGCGTTCATCAAGGCGCATCCCGCGAATCAACCTGACACCCCGTAACCAAAATTGTGACTGATCGTTCCCACGCTCTGCGTGGGAACGCATCCCGTGACGCTCTGCGTCACAGTGGACGCAGAGCGTCCCCGGCGGCATTCCCACGCGGAGCGTGGGAACGATCCGGTTGCCACAGCAAAAAATCATAAAAACAAAACAGGTACCTTGCGATGCACAACCAGATTGCCAGCTTCCGCGCGGCACTCGACGCCCGTCCGGTGTCCCGCTATCAGTGGTTGCTCCTGATCCTGCTCGCCTTGCTGCTCGTCACCGACGGCTACGACGCGCAGGTGCTCGGTTACGTTGTCCCGGCACTGGCTCAGGATTGGGGTCTGGAAAAAGCCGCATTCGGACCTGTTTTCAGCGCCAACCTGCTCGGTTTGACCATTGGTTCGCTGGTGGTCACGCCATTGGCTGACCGTTTCGGCGTGCGACGGATTCTGCTTGCTTGCGTGCTGATCTACGCCACGCTCACCGTGTTGATGGTGTTCGCCGATTCCCTGAATACGCTGATGATCGCGCGTTTCATCTGCGGTATCGGCATGGGCGGCGCGATGCCCAGTGCGATGGCGTTGATGTCGGAATATTCGCCACCGCGCTTGCGCACCTTGATGGTGACGCTGGCGGCGTGCGGTTTTTCGTTCGGTGGTGCGGCGGGTGGTTTTGTCGCGGCCGGATTTATCGATCAGTTCGGCTGGCAAGCGGTGTTCCTCGCTGGCGGCGTGACGCCGTTGCTGCTGTTCCCGTTCCTTTGGTGGATGTTGCCGGAGTCGCTGCCGCGTTTGCTGCGTGACGCGCCGCCGTACGCGCGCCTGCGCAAAGTCACCGCGCGAATGTTGCCGGACTGGCAACCGCCATTGGCGAGCGTCGAGCAAAACGAACGCGAGCAGGGCAGCAAACTGACCGTGGTCGAATTGTTCCGCAACGGCTACGCGCGACCGACGCTGCTGATTTGGGCGACGTTTTTTGTCAGCCTGATTCTTCTGTATTTCATGATCAGTTGGCTGCCGACGTTGTTGCTGGAAAGTGGCCTGACACTCAACGAAGCCAATCTGGTGACGTCGATGTTCCTGTTCGCCGGCACCCTCGGCGCGATTTGCATGGCGTGGTTTGCCGACCGTTTAAAGCGCAAGGTGCGGCTGTTGTCTGGCGTGTTGGCCGGCGCAGCGCTGTGTACGATTTTGCTCGGTCTTAATCACGACAACCCGCGTTATCTGGTGGCCTGCGTGTTTGCGGCGGGGTTCTGCATCATCGGCGGGCAGCTGACGTTGAATGCGTTCGCGAGTAATTTTTATCCGGCGCACGTTCGCGCCACGGGTACTGGTTGGGCATTGGGTGTAGGGCGTTTTGGTTCGATTCTCGGGCCGTTGTTCGGCAGTCTGCTGTTGGCGATGCACATTCCGGTGGCGCAGATTTTCTTCTTCTGCGCGATTCCGGCGGTCATTGCGGCGCTGCTGATCATCCAGGTGCGCTCGCCTTCCGAGGGTGGTTCGGTTGTGGGTGTTGCGGCGCCTTTTAAATCTTGAAGATCAAAAGATCGCAGCCTTCGGCAGCTCCTACAGGTGATCTCATGTAGGAGCTGCCGCAGGCTGCGATCTTTTGCTTTTAATGGACGACAGAATTAGGCGGCAAGTGGCTGAGCCGGTCGGTCAGGCGCAGCCGCTGGATCGGATCATCGCTCAGCAACAACGCACGCTCCAGATCGAAGCGCTCGGCATTCGGGCAATCCAGCCGCTGATACAAACTCGCCCGCGCCAGATAATCAGCGGCAGCAGCATCGCCCAGTTCGAGCACCCGTTCAGCGTCGATCAGCGAGGCAATGTAGTCCTCATGGGTCAGGTGCAACTGGCGCAAGTTGCGCGACAAACGTTGCAGCATCTGCACCGGCGAGGCGGTCAGCAAATGCTCGGCGTTGAGCTTCATGTTCGGCCCGTACTGGCGCTGCAACAACTCGCGACAATCATTCGGATACAGGCGTCGACCGCCGCAGGGATCAAGCAGGTGATCGGCCCCCGGTACTCGCAGCAAAAAGTGCCCGGGGAAGTTGACCCCGACCAGCGGAATCTCCAGGCCTTGTGCCAACTCCAGCGCAATCAACGCCAGCGCCAAAGGCTGACCGCGACGGGTCTGCATGACTTTGGGCAGCATCGCCGCCTGCGGTCGTAACGGCAAAAAATCATCCTGAGCGAAACCCAGATCGGTCATCCGCCGCAGCAACGGTTGCGCCAGTTCACTGACCGGCAGCATCGGCAGCCCATAACTCACGCGCTGTTGCAGCTCTTTGAAGTCGTGCAGCAGCGCCGCCGGGTCGACGTCTTTTTCGTGCTCGGCAGCAATCCACAACGCGGCTTCTAACAGCGCGGGCGGTGAACGGTGCAGGCACTCGAAAAATCGTTGACGCGGACTCATCGCAATCTCCCTCGAATGCCTCGTTTTAGCCCCGTCAGTGCTATTCGTCCAGTGGCGGATTTTGCAGCGATTGAGTTATGCCGCAAAACATCTGTCTTCGAGGCCGCTTATTCCGGTGCGCTCCAGCAATTTTCAGGCGCAAGCCTATACTGGCGTTCTACAAGAAGTGATTCGGGAGCCCAACAATGTTTGCGCTCATGCAAAGCACTCGCCTGGATTCGCTGCACCTTAGCGTCGACCCGGTTTCAGGGTTGAAGGCGGTCATTGCCATCCATAACAGTCGCCTCGGGCCAGCCTTGGGCGGGTGTCGTTACCTTGCCTATCCGAATGATGAATCAGCCATCGAGGACGCCATCCGTCTGGCTCAGGGCATGAGCTACAAAGCCGCGCTGGCGGGATTGCCGCAGGGCGGTGGCGTTGCGGTGATCGTGCGGCCGGCGCATGTGGAAAATCGTGCGGCGCTGTTCGAGGCGTTCGGTCGCTGCATTGATCAGCTTGATGGCCGTTACATCACCGCCATCGACAGCGGCACCTCAGTGGCGGACATGGATTGCATCGCTCAACAAACCCAACACGTCACCAGCACTACTTCGGCGGGCGATCCGGCCCCGCATGCGGCAATGGGCGTGTTCGCCGGCATTCGCGCGACCGCCATGGCGCGGCTGGGCAGCGATAATCTTGAAGGTTTGCGCGTGGCGATTCAGGGTTTGGGCAACGTCGGGTATGCGCTGGCGGAGCAACTACACGCGGCGGGTGCCGAATTGCTGGTCAGCGATATCGACCACGGCAAGGTGCAACTGGCGATGGAGCAACTCAACGCGCATCCGATTGCCAACGATGCGTTGCTCAGCACGCCGTGCGACATTCTTGCGCCGTGTGGGCTGGGCGGGGTGCTCAACAGTCACACCGTCACACAATTGCGTTGCTCGGCGGTGGCGGGCTCGGCGAACAATCAACTGACGCATCTGGACGTGGCCGATCAACTGGAGCGGCGCGGGATTCTTTATGCGCCGGATTATGTGATCAATGCCGGTGGGCTGATTTATGTTTCGTTGAAACATCGCGGCGAAGAGTTGCCGACAATTACCGCGCATCTGTCGAAAATCAGTTCGCGGCTGACGGAAGTGTTTGCTCATGCGCAGGCGGAGAAGCGTTCGCCAGCGCGGGTGGCGGATGAGTTGGCGGAGCGGGTTTTGTATCGGTGATGGGGGAAGATCAAAAGATCGCAGCCTTCGGCAGCTCCTACAGGGGCTGCGATCCTTTGTTGATTACTTCGGGGCCTTTGCCGCTTTCGCAGGCTTGGCCGGCGCTTCAGCGACTTCCACCACTTCAGCGTTCTCGACAGGCTCGGCCGGGGCGTTGATCAGCTCCGACAGCGCGTCAGGCTGGCTCTTGAACGCCCGGGCGAACACATCGCGATTCTTCGCCATGTAGATCCCGGCTTCTTCCACTTGCTGTTCAGTCAGGGACGGAACGGCTTTTTGCAGGACATCGGCCAGATATTCGGCCAGTTCGAGCATTTTGTCATGACGGTCAGCTTCGGCTTTATCCATGAACAAGCGCTCCAGATCTCGGCTGCTGCGGTATACCACTTCGACGGCCATTCACCACCTCACATGCCTTCACATTAAGTTGTCTTGACGACTACTGTATCCATATACAGCGAAAAGGATAAGCGAATCCCTGCGCCATGGGTAGTGGGATTTTAATGTAGACCGGATTTAGGGTTTGGCAGTGGGATCGTGTTGAGGCCATTCGCGAGCAGGCTCGCTCCCACAGGGATCGTGCAAACCCGAGGCCTGCGACCAAACGCCACGGCGCGGGTTTGGTGATGGCTCGCCATGATGGCGTGGCCTCTTTTCTGCATGAAAACCGTTACGTGCAGAAAACCGTCACGTCCAACGCGCATCATCCGCTCGCATCGAGCTAAGGAACATCATCGTGAAAATAAACTGGGCCGAGAAACTGCGGCAAAACGTGCATCAACTGGCCGAGTCCCTGGGCAACCTGTTCGTCGAAACCTTTCACTATCTGGCGCTGTTTGCCATCGGTGCGGTGACGGCATACGCGGCGGTGATGGAGTTTCTCGGGATGCTCGAGGAAGGCCACATCAAGATTGATGACATTCTGCTGCTGTTCATCTATCTCGAATTGGGCGCGATGGTCGGGATTTATTTCAAGACCAACCACATGCCGGTGCGCTTCCTGATCTACGTGGCGATCACTGCGCTGACGCGCCTGCTGATCTCCAACGTCTCGCACCACAACCCGCCGGACATGGGCATCATCTACCTGTGCGGCGGGATTCTGCTGCTGGCGCTGGCGATTCTGGTGGTGCGTTACGCCTCGTCACAATTTCCCTCGGTGAAAATCGAGAAACCACAGCGCACCCTCGGTACAGGTTCCAGCGAGCATCCCGAAGTCGAGAAGGGCGAGCTTTAAAGTCCGGCCGCTGGTCGGGGCTGATCCATGATTTTTTGCGGTGGCGGGGTCAGTCCGTCGCCGCTGGTCATCGATTCGAGGATCGCCATGGCGCTGTGGCCCTGTTCGATGGCGATGCCGAATTGAATGCTCTGCACCAGGCGTTTAAGGCGCGCGGGATCGTTGCGTTGTTCGGCGCTGATCATGCGTTTGGCCACGATCCGGCCGTTGTTGGATAGGGTCAGCATAATGCTGCCGTCCAGCCCTTGAATGCTCAGGTTGATCTGATAGTCCGGCGCAAAGGCATCGGTAATGATTTGAAATGGATTGTCCATGATGCGTCACCGCCTGATTGAACGTGCAGTTGTTGACCGGCCGTGATCGGGTTGGTTCGCCAGACCTGATCACCGGCCATTCCGTGGCCATTCGCGAATTGCTCGTGTAGGAGCTGCCGCAGGCTGCGATCTTTTGATCTTCGGTGTTTTGATTTCAGTCATGAAGATCAAAAGATCGCAGCCTTCGGCAGCTCCTACGGGGAGTTTGCAAGGGACATGCCGGAAAAATTGTCGAACAATGAACACGGCGATAAAAAAGGCGAGCCACGGGGCTCGCCTTTTTTTATCGCGCGGTTTCAGGGCAGAACTGCGTAGATGACCGCTGACAGTGCAATCGGGATCAGCACTCCACCCAGTTCACCGCCAGGCCGCCGCGCGACGTTTCCTTGTACTTGTCGTGCATGTCGGCGCCGGTATCGCGCATGGTGCGGATGACTCGATCCAGGGAGATGAAGTGATTGCCGTCGCCGCGCAGGGCCATTTGCGTGGCATTGATCGCTTTCACCGCCGCGATCGCGTTGCGCTCGATGCACGGCACTTGCACCAGCCCGCCGACCGGGTCGCAGGTCAGGCCGAGGTTGTGTTCCAGACCGATTTCGGCGGCGTTTTCCAATTGCTCCGGAGTGGCGCCGAGCACGTCAGCCAGACCCGCAGCGGCCATTGCGCAGGCCGAGCCGACTTCGCCCTGACAACCGACTTCGGCACCGGAGATCGAGGCATTTTTCTTACACAAAATGCCGACGGCGGCCGCGCCGAGAAAGAACGCGACAACATCGTCATCAGACGCGTCCGGATTGAATTTCATGTAGTAGTGCAGAACGGCCGGAATGATCCCCGCAGCGCCGTTGGTCGGTGCAGTGACCATACGTCCACCCGCCGCGTTTTCTTCGTTCACCGCGAGGGCGAACAGATTCACCCATTCCATTGCAGACAGGGTCGAGCTGATCACATTCGGTTTGCCGATTTCCAACAGGCTGCGGTGCAATTTCGCTGCACGACGCGGCACATTGAGACCGCCGGGCAGGATGCCTTCATGGCGCAAACCTTGTTCGACGCACTCCCGCATCACCGACCAGATATGCAACAGGCCCTGACGGATTTCGGCGTCGCTGCGCCAGGCGCGTTCGTTGGCCATCATCAGCTCGGACACCCGCAGGCCGTGCTTTTTGCACAACGACAGCAGTTCGGCGGCGCTGGAAAAATCGTACGGCAGTACCACGTCGCCGGCCGGGGCGACACCCGACTCGGCTTCCGCCGCTTCGACGATGAAACCACCACCGACCGAGTAGTACGTTTGCTCAAGCAGCACGTCGGTTTCGCCAAAGGCTGTCAGCGACATGGCGTTGGGGTGGTAGGGCAGGCTCTCGTCGAGCAGTAGGAGATCTTCCTGCCAGTTGAAGGCAATCGCGCGTTGACCGGCGAGGGACAGTTGGCCGGACTCACGCAATTGCTGGATGCGCGGGTCGATGGTCGACGGATCAATGCTGTCTGGCCATTCGCCCATCAGGCCCATGACCGTGGCACGATCGGTGGCGTGACCGACGCCAGTAGCGGAAAGCGAGCCGTACAGACGGATTTCCACGCGCCGCACATCGTTAAGTAAACGCTGGTCGATCAGCGCCTGAGCGAAGGTCGCAGCGGCGCGCATCGGGCCGACGGTGTGGGAACTGGACGGGCCGATGCCGACTTTGAAAAGATCGAAAACACTGATAGCCATACTAAAGCCTTGCAAGTCATGGAGTAGGAATCGCCGCCATTTTTTGTAGGCCAAGCGCAATGTCGGTGATACTGCCTCTCTCGGTCTGACGTGACCAACGAAACTTCCTAAGACAGCCTTTAGCAGGACTAAACGATGAGTCGTCAATTGCACGCACAGACCTATGTCTGGCTGCAGGTGTTTTCCTGTGCCGCGCGGCACCTGTCATTCACCCGGTGTGCAGAAGAACTGCACATCACCCCGGGCGCGGTCAGCCAGCAAATCCGCCAACTGGAAGAGCGCCTTGGCTTTCGTCTGTTTCATCGGCGTGCGCGGGGTGTGGAACTGAGCGCGGAAGGACAGCGGCTGGCGATCACGGTCAACGAGGCGTACGGCAGCATCGATGCGGAATTGCGTCGACTCGATGCCGGGATGATCAGCGGCACGCTGCGGGTACGCTCGATTCCATCGTTTCTGAGTAAATGGCTGACGCCACGCTTGCCGCGCCTGCAACAGCGTTTTCCGGACATTCAGTTGCGACTGGTGGCGGAGGACAGCAGCGTGCAGTTGCATGAAGGCGACTTCGATCTGGCGATCGATCTCAACGACGGCAGTTACCCGGGATTGTTATCCACAGCCTTGCTCGATGAGCAGATTTTCCCGGTGTGCGCGCCGAGCCTGCTGCGCGGCCGCCCACCGCTGCACGGGCCGGCGGATCTGGGGCATTTCCCGCTGCTGCACGACATCACCGCCTGGCGCGGCAGTTATGAATATGCGGAGTGGGAGTTTTATCTCAACGCGATCGGCTTCGAAGGCGCCGACGTACGGCGCGGGCACACCTTCAACCGCAATCACCTGACCATCGAAGCGGCGATTGCCGGCATGGGCGTGGCGATTGCCCGGCGCACGTTGCTTAACGATGAACTGGAGCGGGGTGCGTTGATCGTGCCGTTCGGCTTGTCGGTGCCCAATCACAAACGTTACGTGTTGCTCTATGCGCCAGGGGCGCTGAGCCATCCGGGCGTGCGTGCGGTGCATGATTGGCTGGTCGAAGAGGCGGGGATTTTTCGCAGCTTGCACCCGTTGAACGACGGGCAATTGTGAGCAGATTTTGCCGGGTTGCGAGGCGACCCAACTCCCGACCTTACCAGCGCTTTACTCGGTTGTCCGGCTTTTTTTGCGAATGAATATTTATCTTTTCTCAGGGGTTGAAATGTTCGGCAGTCGGGCCGATTGTTGTAACCAAGGGGTCAGGAAATTCAATTCAGGCCCCTCGCGAGCTAGCTGAAATAAGGGATGAACTATGCAAATCCAAGTCAACAGCGATAACCATGTTCAAGGCAGTAAACGACTGGAGGAGTGGGTACGTACAACCATTGAGAGCACGCTCGACCGTTATGAGGAAGACCTGACCCGTGTCGAAGTCCATCTGAGCGACGAGAACGGTGACAAACCAGGACCGCATGACATGCGCTGCCAACTGGAAGCGCGGCCAAAAGGCCATCAACCGATTTCCGTGACCCACAAAGCCGATTCGCTGGAACAGGCGATCGACGGCGCTGCCGAAAAACTCGAGCACGCCCTGGAGCACCTCTTCGGCAAACTGCGAGGTAAACCACGCGCCGCTGTAGTGCCCTTCACCGGCAAGGCCAACGACAAGCTGTTGGCGGAAGAATTTGACGAGAATGAACAGGCAGCGATCAACAGTTGATGCGCTGATTTTATAAGCTAACCTGATGAGAACGGGCCTGCGAATGCGGGCCCGTTTTTTTTGTAGCAGGACAGCCCCTCACCCCAGCCCTCTCCCAGAGGGAGAGGGGGCCGACCGAAGTGTCTAGCGGGGTACATCGACCTGAAAGACCGCGTTGATTATGGATTCGGCAAAGCAGAATCAGGTCGGCGTGACTCGCAAGCATCCCCCAATCAGTCCCCTCTCCCTCCGGGAGAGGGTTAGGGTGAGGGCAATTTTCGAGCTGCCGCTATTCGTATGATCTGCTCCAGTACGGCATCCATCTGCTGGAGTACCTCCAGATTGCTGAACCGTACGACCTCAATGCCTTGTTGATACAGGTAGAGAGTTCGGCGCTGGTCATGGATCAATCCCGACGATTCATAGTGCTGGCTACCGTCCAGCTCAATCGCCAATTTCAGCTCAGCACAGTAAAAATCCAGCACGTAAGGCGGGCAGGGAAACTGTCGGCGGAATTTAAGATTGGCGATCTGGCGGGAGCGTAACCTCTGCCAAAGCAGGTGTTCGCAGTCGGTTTGCTGGGCGCGTAACTGGCGGGAGAACTGGACGAGAGTGGGGCGGGTTTGCATGCTTCACGATCCTTGTGAAGTTGATTTGATATTTCACTGTAGCCGAGAACCCTCACCCCAGCCCTCTCCCAGAGGGAGAGGGGGCCGACCGAGGTGTCTTGCGGGGTACATCGACCTGAAAGACCGAGTCGATTATGGATTCGGCACAGCACGTTCAGGTCGACGGAGATCGTGAGCATCCCCCATTCAGTCCCCTCTCCCTCCGGGAGAGGGTTAGGGTGAGGGGCTCTTCAATCCTCAGAACGCTACCGAAGTCTGCACATAAACCGTCCGCGGTTCCCCCACATACTTGCCTTTGTTGTTGTCATCAAACGAGCGCGTGAAGTACTGCGTATTAAAAATGTTCTTCACCCCAACAGCCACATTCAGATCCGACAACTGCGGCCCAAAGTCATACCCCGCGCGGCTGCTGAACAGCATGTAACCCGGGATCTTGCCGTTACTGCCGTCAGCACTTTCCTTCGAGGTATTAGCGTTATCGGCAAACTGGTCACTCTGGAAACTGCTGTCCAGATTCAACTTCCACGCCCCTTCGGTGTAACCCACACCAATCGTGCCTTTGTGCTTCGACGAGAACGGCACCCGATTACCTTTGTTCGGCCCGTCTTCACGAATGGTCGCGTCAACGAAAGCGTAAGTCGCGTAAACATCGAAACCCGCCAGCGCCGGGCTCAAGTCATCCAGCGCGTAGTTGACGCTGGTCTCGATGCCCTGATGACGAGTTTCACCCCGGGCGATCACCGAATCGTTGGTCTGATTACTTTCATACTGATTGTCGAAGTTGATCAAGAACGCACCAATCTCCGCGCGCAACGCGCCATTGTCATAGCGAGTACCAAGCTCCCAGGTGCGGGCCTTTTCCGGTTTCACTTCACCGCTGCTCACGCGGTTGGGCATCTGGCTGTACTGCACGCTGCCGAATGAGCCTTCGGTGTTGGCATACAGATTCCAACTGTCGGTCAGGTGATACAGCACGTTCAACGCCGGCAGCGCGGTGTTGTAGTCGCCTTCATATTTGACGTTGGTCAGGTTGTTGGTTTGCTGCGAGTCGATCATCTCGTAGCGCACGCCCGGGGTGATCGTCCATTTGCCGATGTCGATGCGGTCGTCGACGAAGAACGCATTGGCTTCGGTGCCGCCACGGGTATCGCGGTCGTTGCGGCTGTTGGTGGTTGGGTATTCGTTGCTGGCGATCGGCGTGCGATAGCGCAGTTCGTGGCCGGCCTCGTTGATGTAGCGGTAGCCGATGCCGACTTCATGGCTGGTCGGGCCGAGGTCGAAGCCTTGGGCGAAACGGGTTTCCAGGCCGCGTACCCAATACTCGCGTGGCGACAGCGAAAGGAAGCTGCCCTGATCCAGATAACCGCTGCGCAGGGTTTTGGTGAAGAAAGTATTGGCGGTGAATTCGCGGCGATCTTCCTGATAGCGATAGCCGAAGTTGAACATGGTACGACGGCCCCAGAACTGGTCTTTCGGGCGCGTCGACTGATACGGATCGGCATCGTAATCGGCGACGTTCAGGCCGCCGGGCATGTCGGCTTTCCCTTCGTAATACTGCGCCATGGCGTTGAAGCTGTTGGCCTCGTCGAGCTGGTATTTGCCCTTGAGGATCAGGTCGTCGATTTCGCTGTCGCTGTGCTCACGCCAATCACCGCCGCGCGTGCCGGAGTAAAGCAATGCGCCGCCGAGACCGTTGGCGTTGGTGCCGCCAGCCAGCAAGTTGGCGCTGGTCTTGAAGCCGTCGTGGCTTGAGGAAGGACTGGTCTCAGTCTGGAAACCGCCCTTGACCGTTGGCTCGTCAGGAATCGCGCGGGTCACGAAGTTGACCACGCCGCCGACGTTCTGCGGGCCGTAACGCACCGCGCCGCCGCCGCGCACCACGTCCACCGCATCCATGTTGCCCATGCTGATCGGCGCGAACGAAAGCTGCGGTTGGCCATAAGGGGCGAACGGCACCGGGATGCCATCCATCAACACGGTCGAGCGTGCGGCTAGACGCGGATTCAAACCGCGAATGCCGAAGTTCAGCGCCATGTCGTGGCTGCCGGTGCCGTTGTTTTCCGGGGCGTTGACGCCGGGGATGCGGTTGAGCACATCACGCGCCTGAGTCGCGCCTTGTCGTTCGAACTCTTCGCGGCGGATCACGTCGCGCGCGCCGGGGTGTTCGAAGACGTTGATCTGCGCGGCATCGCCGAGCCAGTCGCCGACGACTTTCGAGGTGTCCAGCTCCAGCGCGGCATCGGTGATCGGTTGCAGGCTGAACGCGTTGTTACCTTCGGCGCGTGCTTGCAGAGCGGTGCCTTCGAGCAGCGCATTCAAACCTTGCTCAGGCGTATAGCTGCCTTCCAGACCACGGCTTTGTACGCCGCTGGTGACTTGTGAACCGAAAGAAATCAACACACCCGCTTCACGGCCAAACTGGTTGAGGGCGTTTTCCAGCGACGACGGTGCGATGTGATAAGCCTTGGCGTCGGCCGCCATCGCGGCGGGCAGTGCGCTGAAGCTCAGGCTGGCGCCGAGGACGAGATTGCGCAGGCTGCGGGCCAGTGGCGTGAGGCGGGTGGGGTGCATGGTGGATGATCCTGAGAAGGTTGAATCAAGGGGGGCTTTCCTTCTCTGTCACGCCAGATCTGAAAAACGGCTCATTTATTTTTCAAGGATCAAAAGATCGCAGCCTTCGGCAGCTCCTACATGTGCAATGCATATCTTCTGTAGGAGCTGCCGAAGGCTGCGATCCTTTGATCTTGTTCCTTACACCCGCGCCTCAACGGTCACCCAATACCGGGTAAAGCGCTTCACCTTCACCGGCAAACTGATTTCCAGCAGATCAAGAATCCGCTCACTGTCGTCCAGCGGATACGTCCCGGAGATCAACAAATCAGCAACCTTCCTGTCGCAATTAAGCTGCCCGCGACGATAGCGACCGAGCTCATCGAGAAAATCCCCCAGACGCATATGCGCCGCCACCAACATGCCATCGACCCAGGCGCCACTGTTGGCATCCAGCGCTTGCGCGTCACCAACAGACGTCGAGGTAAAACTCAGTTGCCGAGCCACCGGCAGCAGCATCGGCGCACGCCCATCGGCGCTTAGTTCGACCCGCCCTTCAAACAAAGCCACCTGCGTGCGATCAGCCAATTGCCGCACATTAAGACGCGCGCCCTGGGTTTTCAGAACGCCCTGCGCCGTGCGCACTTCAAACCCGTGCGACGCGGTCAGGAGCATTTCTCCCTCAAGCAAACGAATCAAACGCTGATCAACACGCACGTCAGCCGCACTCGCCGTGTTGAGCTGCAACTGATCGCCCGCACCCAACTCCACCTTGCGCCGCTGACCAACCGGGCTGCGGTAATCAGCAAGCAGCGACGGCAGCGGATTGTGCTCACGCATTCCCCAGGTCGCAGCCGAACCAGCGCCAAGAATCAGCAACAATTTCAGCGCCTGACGCCGACTGCCCGACTTCGGCCCGTTCAACGCCGCATGCGCCAGCGGTGAAGACACACCGCGCAACCGCTGATTGACCCGCTGAATGTGTTCCCACGCCCGCCGATGTTCGCTGTGCGCCTCCAGCCATTGCTGCATCGCCATCTGCTGACGCGGGCTCAAGGCGCCTTGCTGCATTTCCATCAGCCAGTGCACAGCCTGTTCGGCCACCTGCGAAGAAAAATCCGGCGCGCGACTCATAGGGCGAAGTAGCAGCGCATCGCCGCTTTGTTCAGATGACGTTTGACCGTGGCCACAGAAATGCCGAGTTCGGCGGCGATCTGTGGATAAGTCAGACCATCGATCTGCGCCAGCAAAAACGCGCGTTTGACCTGGCGCGGCAAACCGTCGAGCAACTCATCCAGCTCCATCAGGGTTTGCAGAATGATCGCTTTGTGTTCTTCCGAGGGTGCGACCAATTCCGGCATCTGCGCGAGGGTGTCGAGGTAGGCGCGCTCCAGATCCTGGCGGCGGTAATGGTTGAACAACACGCGCTTGGCGAGGGTGGTGAGGAACGCGCGCGGCTCGATGATCACCGGTGGATCGCGAACGGTCAGCACTTTGATGAAGGTGTCCTGCGCCAGATCCGCCGCGCTGTCCGGGCAGCCGAGTTTGCGCCGCAGCCAGCCGGTCAGCCAGTTGTGGTGGGCCTGATAGAGCGATTCGACGGGATGGGCGGACGACAACGGTGACTCCGGGCGTTTTGCTGACGCGGTAGAGAGGTGCGTTAGAGAACAAGAACTGTTCGCATTGTAGGTGCGCTGACGGTGTCCGGCAATCAGATGCTTTTGCGTATGAGAATATTTATCATTAATATTGCTCGACTGTTGTTCGGCTTGTCGGCCGGACGTTTTCGTTTCAGGGTCGAAACATGAAAGCCAAACTCGCCACACTTCCCATGTCCTATCGTCTGGCCGTTACCTCGCGGGTGCTGGCGGCGGTGTTTGGCGGCTATCTGGTCGCGGCGCTGGCCAGTGTCACCCTGACAATGTGGTTGCCGCTGAACCGCGCCGAAGCCGTGGTGACCGGCATGACCGTCTCGTTTCTGGTCTATCTGGTGGCGGTGTTGTGGTGCTTTGCCTGCCGCACGGCGTTGTCGGCGTGGGTCGGTTTGCTGGTGCCGAGCGTGATTCTGGCGACCATCTCCGGCGCTGCTCGCGGGTTGGGCTTTGCATGAAAGAGGGTTTTCGCCAGGCCATGGCCTGGTTGCACACGTGGGTCGGGCTGGTGTTCGGCTGGTTGCTGTTCGCGATTTTTCTGACCGGCACGCTGGCCTATTTCAATGACGAAACCACGCACTGGATGCAGCCGGAAATTCCCTCGCGACCGTTGAATGCCGAGGCGAGCCTGACGCTGGCGCAAAATTATCTACAGCAACATGCCGCCGGCGCCTCGCGCTGGTTGATCGACTTGCCCGACGCCCGTGATCCCGGCCTGACCGTGCGCTGGCAGCAGTCGCCGGGCAAACCCGGCGAGCGCGGCCGCTTCGAATCGAAAACCCTCGACGCGCAAACCGGCAGCGAAGTGCAGGGCCGCGAAAGCATGGGCGGCGAGTTCTTCTACCGCTTCCACTTTCAGCTGCAAATGCCCTATCCGTGGGGGCGCTGGCTGGCGACGATCGCCGCGATGGTGATGTTCGTCGCGCTGATCACCGGGATCATCACCCACAAAAAAATCTTCAAAGACTTCTTCACCTTCCGTCCGCGCAAAGGCCAGCGCTCCTGGCTCGACGGGCATAACGCGGTCGGCGTGCTGGTGCTGCCGTTTCACCTGATGATCACCTACAGCAGCCTGGTGATTTTCATGTCGATGGTCATGCCGGCGAGCATTTTGGCGTCGTACGGCAGCGACGTGAACAAGTTTTACGATGAAGTATTCCCAGCCTCGAATACCCCGGAACGCGCCAACACTCCTCAGGCGCTGGCACCCATGGCACCGCTGTTGGCCAAGGCCAGCGAACAATGGTCGGGCGGCCATACGGCGCGACTGTCGGTGAACAATCCGGGCGACGCCAATGCGACGGTGGTGCTGTCGCGTGCCGGCGACGGCGTGGTGCACGATTTCGGCCGTGCGGTGACGTTCAACGGGGTCAGCGGGCAGATGCTCGGCAGCACACCGAATCAGCCGATGGCCATGGCGGTCGGCGGCGCTTTCTATGGTTTGCACATGGGCCATTTCGCCGGGCCGGTGTTGCGTTGGCTGTACTTTATTTGCGGATTGGCTGGTACGGCGATGATCGGCACCGGGCTGGTGATCTGGCTCAGCAAGCGTCAACTCAAACACGCGAAGAGCGGCGTGATGCCGTTCGAACTGCGGCTGGTTGAAGTGCTGAACATCGCCAGCATGGCCGGGCTGGTGACGGCGATCGCGGTGTTTTTCCTGGCCAATCGTCTGCTGCCGACAGGTCTGGCCGGGCGTGCGGATTGGGAAGTGAATGCGTTCTTTATCGCTTGGGGCTTGAGCGTGGTTCACGCGCTGTTGCGACCGGGGCGCAAGGCGTGGGTCGAGCAGCTGGCGTGCGGCGCGTTGCTGTTTACTGCCGTGCCGGTAATCAACGCGCTGACCACGCCGTGGAATCTCGCTGCAACCCTGACGCAGGGCGATTGGACGCTCGCCGGTTTCGATCTGACCTGCCTCGCCACCGGCGTGTTTCTGGCGTGGGCCACATGGAAAATGCAACGCGCCGCCAGTACCGTCAGCGTGAAAAATCCTCGTCGCGAAAAGGCCCGGGCGATCACCCTTGAGCAGGGAGCGAACTGATGTTGCTGGCGCTGCTGCTGTGCTATGCCGGGTTCACCGCGTTGTGTCTGTCGATGCCGCGACATCACGATGAATTGCTCGGCCACAAACCCTCGGCCTCGCGTCGTCAGGCGCTGAAAATCGGCGGATGGTTGTTGTTGTGTTTGTCGCTGTGGGCGGCGGTGACGGTCAATGGCTGGAGCTTTGGCCTGGTCGACTGGTTCGCCGTGCTGATGCTCAGCGCATTGACGCTGGTGTTGCTGATGCCGTATCGCCCGCGTCTGGCGTTGGCGCTCGCCGGGCTGAGTCTGTTGGCCAGCCCGGTGGCGGCATGGGCGCAGTGCTGACGTGCTGATCGGTCTCCCTCCTGAATCCCGCGACGACGAACCGCGCGGGGCGCGTGCGCATTTTCTCCAGGTGTTTCTGTCCCAGCGTTCGCAGATGGAAGCGCTGGTGAATCGGCGCGTCGGCTGCCGGGCGACGGCGGCGGATCTGGTGCAGGATCTGTTTCTGCGTTTCTGGCGCCGACCGCTGGTGCAGGTCGAAGAGCTCAGCACTTATCTTTTACGTTGCGCCGGCAACATCGCCATCGACCATTTGCGCAGCGAAGGTACGCGCTCGCGAGTCAACGAAGGCTGGCAACCGGATGAGCCGCACAGCCACGGCAGCGAGCCGCAAGCCGCGCTCGAAGCGGGCAATGATCTGCGTCATGTCGAAGCCGCGTTGCGTGCATTGCCCGAGCGCACCCGACAGATCTTTTTGCTCAATCGCATCCACGGCCGCAAGTACGCAGACATCGCCAAAGCCATGGGCCTGTCCCAAAGTGCCGTGGAAAAACATATGATGCGCGCCCTCGAGGCCTGCAAGGCCAGCCTGCGCGAACCCGCGCCACGTCTGCCAGGGAAAGCACCGTGAAGCCAACCGATTACGTCACCCCGACACCGGCTCAGGAGCAGGCTGCATTCGCCTGGCTGAGCCTGTTGCATGATCGGCCAAGCGCGGGCGATCAACTCACCTTCAGCCAATGGCTGCGCGCCGATCCGGCGCATGCCGAGGCGTACGCGCAGGCGCAAGTGGTCTGGGAGTTGAGCGAAGGCCCGGCGCGAACATTGGCCGATGAAGACGCTTTGGCGCTGCAGGATTATCTCGATGCGATGGATCGACCGCGTCGTCCGCAGCTGTTGCGGTGGTCGGGTGCGCTGGCGATGGCCGCGTGTCTGTTGTTGATGATCAGCCTCGGCACCGGGTGGCAGCCGCAGCGCTGGATTGATGATCTGGGGGCGGATTACGTTTCCGCGCCGGGGGAAATTCGCACGGTGACGTTGGCCGATCAATCGCAAGTCACCCTCGATGCTGACAGTGCGATTGCGGTGGATTTCAGCCGGGGTGAGCGGCATGTGCAGTTGCGCCGTGGCGCTGGATTTTTCACGGTTACGCACACTGGTGAGCCGTTTGTGGTCGAGGCCGAGAAAGGCTCGGCGCGGGTGCTTGGGACGCAATTCGAGGTGCGACTGCAAGCGCATGGCGCGCAGGTGACGGTGTTGTCCGGGCGTGTCGGGGTGACGGCGGATCGTGATGGCGAACAGCAGATTCTCACGGCCGGGCAGCAGGTTGCTTACGGAGCGGGATCGGCGGAAAAACTGCATGCCGTGGACAGCGAGGTGCAACTGGCCTGGCGGCAGGGTTGGCTGACGTATTACAAGTCGACGCTGGGGGACGTGGTGGAGGATTTGCGCCGGTATTATCCGGGGCGGATTGTGCTGCTCAATGATGAGCTGGCGGCGCGCAAGGTCAGTGGCAGTTTTCCGAGCAAGGATCCGCAGGCGGTGTTGAATTCTTTGCAGGGGGTGTTGGGGTTTGAGCAGCATCAGGTGCTTGGGCATTTGATTATTTTGCGATAGGGCCACCGGCCTCTTCGCGAGCAGGCTCGCTCCCACATTTTGGAATGCGATCCCCTGTGGGAGCGAGCCTGCTCGCGAAGGCGTCGGCCCCGACAACACACCTGCAAAAATATTTTCAAATTGTGATGAGGTAAACCCAGGCCCCATCCGTGTAGTGACTGAAACTGCGAGTCATTCGCATCCGTTGCGGTTCTACACAGGTCATGAGTCATGAAGTCCAGGGCAAAATCGGGTTCGGTCAAACAGTGGTTAGGCGTGTCGGCGTTGAGCTTTTCGGCGTTGGCGCTGTTGCCGATGAGCGTGGCGCGCGCCGCTGAAACCGTCAGCAGCCAGGCGCAAAAGCAGTTCACGTTCAGCCTGGCCGCCAAACCGCTGCCGCAAGCCTTGAGCGATTTCAGCCGGGTCACCGGGCAGAGCGTGGTCTACACCGACGAAGCGCCGTACGGCCTCACCGCCCCGGCGGTCAACGGCCAGATGAGCGCGGAACAGGCCCTGCAAAAGTTGCTCACAAGTTCCGGCCTGAGTTTCCGCCGCACCGACAACCACACCCTGGCACTGGAGCCGCAACCCACCGCAGGCGCGTTGAACCTCGGCGCCACCACCATCACCTCGATGCGTGACGATTCGTTGAGCTACCAACCGCCGGAAACCAGTTCGGTGATGCGCTCGTCGGCCTCGCTGCAAGAAGTCCCGCAGACCGTCAACGTCATCCCGGCGCAGGTCATCCGCGATCAGGCGCCGCGCAATCTCGACGATGCACTGGCCAACGTCAGCGGCATCACTCAGGGCAACACCTTGGGCAGCACGCAGGACTCGGTGATGACCCGCGGTTTCGGCGATAACCGCAACGGTTCGATCATGCGCGACGGCATGCCAATCGTGCAGGGCCGAGGCATGAACGCCACGGTCGATCGCGTTGAAGTGCTCAAGGGCCCGGCGTCGTTGCTGTACGGCATTCAGGATCCGGGCGGTGTGGTCAACATGGTCAGCAAGAAGCCGGAACTGGCGCAGTACAACGCGCTGACCCTGCGCGGCTCGACCTACGGCGACGGCAAGAATGGCAGCGGCGGCACTTTCGACAGCACCGGTGCGCTGGGCGATTCCGGGCTGGCCTATCGCATGGTGCTCGATCACGAAGACGAAGATTACTGGCGCAATTTCGGCACGCTCCGCCAAACCCTGATCGCACCGTCGCTGGCCTGGTTCGGCGAAAGCACCAAGCTGTTGTTCGCCTTCGAGCATCGCGAATTTCTCACGCCGTTCGACCGTGGCACGCTGATCGATCCGCGCACCAATCATCCACTGGATATCTCGCGCAACGAGCGCCTCGACGAGCCGTTCAACAACATGGAAGGGCGTTCGGATCTCTATCACTTCGAAGCCGACCACGAACTCAACGACGACTGGAAAGCCCATTTCGGCTACAGCTGGAACCGCGAAACCTACGACGCCAGCCAAGTACGCGTCACCGCCATCGACACCAAAAAAGGCACGCTGACCCGCAGCATGGACGGCACGCAAAATGCGATCAGCACCGACCGTTTCACCACCGCCAGCCTCGAAGGCAAGGTCAACGTGTTGGGCATGCAGCATGACCTGGTGTTCGGCGTCGACGATGAGTACCGCAAGATCTACCGCGCCGACCTGATCCGTCAGAAAAGCCTGAGCACCTTCAGCTACGTCAATCCGGTGTATGGCCGTGAAGTCGAAGGCACCACGGTCAGTGCCGCCGACAGTGCGCAGACCGATGAACTGCGCAGCGATTCGATCTTTATGCAGGACTCGATTCACCTCACCGATCAATGGATTCTGGTCGCCGGCGGGCGCTTTCAGGAGTACGACCAGTACGCCGGCAAAGGCGTGCCGTTCAAGGCCAACACCGACAGCAATGGCCAGAAATGGGTGCCGCGCGCGGGGCTGGTGTATCGCTACACCGACGCTTTGTCGTTCTACGGCAGCTACACCGAATCGTTCAAACCCAACTCGACCATCGCCCCGCTGAGCGGCAGCAGCACCGTGCTCGACGGCAGCATCGCGCCGGAAGAAGCCAAGTCGTGGGAGCTGGGCGCGCGCCTCGATCTGCCAGGACAAGTCACCGGCAACATTGCATTGTTCGACATCAAAAAGCGCAACGTTTTGGTCGCCAATGCTGAAGGCCCAACGACGATTTACAGCGCCGCCGGCGAAGTGCGGTCGCGCGGTCTGGAACTGGATTTGAGCGGTCAGTTGAGCGAGCGCTGGAGCATGATCGGCAGCTACGCATACACCGATGCCGAAGTCACGGAAGACCCGGACTATAAAGGCAAGCGCCTGCAAAACGTGGCGAAGAATAGCGGCTCATTGTCGGCAGTGTATGACTTCGGCAGCGTGATCGGTGGCGATCAATTGCGCGTCGGTGCCGGGGCGCGGTATGTCGGTGAGCGGGCGGGTAACGCGGTGAATGATTTTGATCTGCCGAGCTATACCGTGGCGGACGCGTTTGCGACTTACGACACCCAGGTTGAAGGGCAGAAGGTCAAGTTTCAGCTGAATGTGAAGAACCTGTTTGATCGCACTTACTACACTTCGGCGGCGAGCCGGTTCTTCGTGTCGATGGGGGATTCGCGGCAGATCTCCTTGTCCAGCACCCTGGAGTTTTAAGGCAAAATCAAAAGCCCCTCACCCTAACCCTCTCCCCGAGGGAGAGGGGACTGACCGTGGGATATTCCAGAGATACATCGACCTGAAAGTAATGCTTTGAATCCATAATCGATTCGGTGTTTCAGGTCGACGTACAGCGCCAGACACCTCGGTCGGCCCCCTCTCCCTCTGGGCGGTCCGACGTTTCGGGAGGGCTGGGGTGAGGGAAAAAGGGCTCAACGCAAAAACGCCTGCCGATATTCCCCGGGCGTCCCGCCCAAAACTTGCTTGAACCGATTGGTGAAATGACTCGCACTGGCAAACCCGCACGCCAGCGCAATCTCCCCCAGCGGCACCGCCGTCCCGCGCAACAACTCCCGCGCGCGACTCAAGCGCCGCGCCAGCACGTATTGATGCGGCGGCAGGCCGAAACTGGTGCGAAACATCCGCGCAAAATGATATTCCGACAGCGCACACAATCCGGCGAGTTGACCGAGGCTGATCGGCTCGGCCAACTGGCTGTCGATGAACTCCACCAATTGCCGACGCTGATGCGGCGCCAGCCCACCCTTCAAACGCAAACCCTGACGCGCGCCAACCTGGCTGAGCAAAGTGTGGCTGATCAATTCGTGAGCAATGCTACTGGTCAGCAAACGCTCGGCAGGCTCGTCCCAGTTCAACGTCAGCAGTTGCCGAAACCGCTGTGCCTGTTGCGGATCTTCAAGAAAAGTCTGCTCGCGCAATTGCATCTCACGCGGCTCACGATCAAGCAGCGTGACGCAACCGAGGGCGAATTGTTCAGCGCTGAAATACAGGTGCGCTAAACGAATATCACCGTTGATCACCCAGCCCGATTCGTGATCGGCGGGCAGGATGCACAGCTTGTCCGGCCCGCCTTTTTGCCCCGGCTGGCCGCGACGGAAAGTGCCGGTGCCGCCAGCGATGTAGCAGGACAGCGTGTGGTGGCTCGGCGCTTCGTATTCCTGCGCGTCGTGATGGTTGGTCCACAAAGCTGCAGACAAGCCGTCACCGAGCTCGGCGCTGTGCACAAGGCGTGCGTTCGGCGAGCGGTTGAGGGCTTGAAAGACTTGCAGGTTATCGATTGCGGCCATGATCGGTTCTCTCCAACGCCTTGCATCCTACTCCGTAGACTTCGCGCTGCCAGCCCACTGCCGGACAAAAGCGCAAGAATCTGCAAGCGCCCAGGGCAAGCCTCGGCAGACACTCAAGGCCTATTGAGGAGTAAGCGCCATGAACCTGTCGTTGTATTTGCTGACCGTGCTGATCTGGGGCACCACCTGGATTGCCTTGAAATGGCAGTTGGGGGTGGTGGCGATTCCGGTGTCGATTGTTTATCGATTTGGCCTCGCGGCGCTGGTGCTGTTTGTGTTGTTGCTGCTCAGCCGTCGGTTGCAACCGATGAATCGTCGCGGTCATTTGATTTGTGTGGCGCAGGGCTTGTGCCTGTTTTGTGTGAACTTCATGTGTTTTCTGACGGCGAGCCAGTGGATCCCCAGCGGTCTGGTGGCGGTGGTTTTTTCCACCGCAACTTTGTGGAATGCATTGAATGCGCGGGTGTTCTTTGGGCAGCGCATCGCGCGCAATGTATTGATGGGCGGGGCGCTGGGGCTGTTCGGTCTGGGCATGTTGTTCTGGCCCGAACTGGCCGGGCATCAGGCCAGTCCGCAAACCTTGTTGGGACTGGGTCTGGCGTTGTGCGGCACCTTGTGTTTTTCGGCGGGCAACATGCTGTCGAGTCTGCAGCAGAAGGCGGGCCTCAAGCCGTTGACCACCAATGCCTGGGGCATGGCGTATGGCGCGGCGATGCTGTCGGTGTGGTGCCTGGTCAAAGGCATTCCGTTCGACATGGACTGGTCGCCGCGTTACGTCGGCGCGCTGCTTTACTTGGTCATCCCAGGCTCGGTGATCGGCTTTACCGCTTACCTGACGCTGGTCGGCCGCATGGGCCCGGAGCGCGCGGCGTATTGCACGGTGCTGTTCCCGGTGGTCGCGCTTAACGTTTCGGCGTTTGCCGAAGGTTATCAGTGGACGGCGCCGGCGCTGGGCGGGCTGGTGCTGGTGATGTTGGGGAACGTGTTGGTGTTCCGTAAACCGAAAACAGTCTTGGTTCCGCCGCACGGTAAGTTAGCTTGATATGAAAGAGCGCTGTTGATCAGCGCTCGACTTTCAAGGTGATGTAAATCATTACCGGGAAGATGAAGTCAACAATGTGTCGAGCCCAGTCTTTGGCGTTCCATTCTGTTGAAGTGTCCATGTCGAACCATTCCACGCCGACGGTTTGCAGGCACACGTAATAGATAAAGATGGCAACCAGAATGCCCATGATCGAAAACTTCTTGGCTTCATGGAATTCTTCCGCCGAGTCATTCACTTTTCGATACAGGTGATAGGTACCCATCAGGCATAGCACGGTATAGGTGACTTCCAACGTAATGATGAGCCAGAAGATCCGGTGGTGCAGGTAAGGCGAATCGATCGACCGATACTTGATGTTTTCGTTGGCGGTAGTGTCCATGCTCAGAATGTGAGCAACGTATTCGTAGTTTGAGTTGTAGTCGAAAAAGTTATGAATGATCACCAGTACGCCAAAAAAACTGATGTAGGCCATCAAGATGACTTTGCTGTAGCGGATAAGTTTTTCGGTGCTCAGGTTGTTCAAGGTCTTCGCTCTCCATAGCGTCTTATCGTTCATTCGATAATGCCGAGAGCTTATAACGCTGAAGTGTGAATGGGGCTGTTGTTGAATTTCAAGTTATGTAGTCAAGTTGTGGCGGGCAAGTGCAAGTTTTGCACTTGCCCGTTTTTTTATCTGCGCCAGACTTGTGGGTTGACCAGATCCTGCGGGCGTTCGCCGAGCAGGGCGCTGCGCAGGTTGGCGAGGGCACGGTTGGCCATGGCTTCGCGGGTTTCGTTGGTTGCGGAGCCAATGTGCGGCAGGGTTATGGCGTTTTTCAGCTGGAACAGTGGCGATTCGGCCAGCGGTTCTTTTTCGTAGACGTCCAGACCGGCGCCGCGAATGCGGTTGTTTTGCAAGGCTTCGATCAGTGCGGGTTCGTCGACCACCGGGCCACGGGAGATGTTGACGAGGATGGCGCTTGGTTTCATCAGGGCCAGTTCGCGGTGGCTGATGAGGTGGCGGGTTTTGTCGCTGAGTGGCACGACCAGGCAGACGAAGTCGGCTTCGGCCAGCAGTTGGTCGAGGCTGCGAAATTGGGCGCCGAGTTGTTGTTCGAGGTCGGTCTTGCGGTTGTTGCCGCTGTAGATGATCGGCATGTTGAAGCCGAGGTGGCCACGGCGGGCGATGGCGGCGCCGATGTTGCCCATGCCGACGATGCCGAGGGTTTTGCCGTGCACGTCAGAGCCGAACAGCGGGGCGCCGACGCTGGCTTGCCATTGGCCGGCCTTGGTCCAGGCGTCGAGTTCGGCGACGCGGCGGGCGCTGCTCATGATCAGGGCGAAGGCGAGGTCGGCGGTGCTTTCGGTGAGGACGTCGGGGGTGTTGGTGAGCATGATGCCGCGTTGGTTGAAGTAGTCGAGGTCGTAGTTGTCGTAGCCGACGGAGACGCTGGAGACGACTTCGAGTTTGGTCGCGGTTTCGAGTTGGGCCTGGCCGAGTTTGCGGCCGACGCCGATGAGGCCGTGGGCGTGGGGCAGGGCTTCGTTGAATTGGGCGTTGATGTCGCCGGTTTTTGGGTTGGGGACGATGACGTCGAACTCTTGTTGCAGGCGTTCGATCATTGGCGGGGTGATGCGGCTGAAGGCCAGGACAGTCTTTTTCATTGCTGAGGGCTCGACGGGCTTGATTGCAAGCAAGCTAACATTTTCTCGCTTTGATTGTCTCGGGGGGCTTGGCGGCCTTTGGGCCGACCATGTTCTTGGGTTTTGGGTGTATATCCGTTTTTTTGGTGATGGCGGATTGAGGTTTCGCCCTTACGGCGAGTCACCTTTTCCAAACGCCGAAAAGGTAACCGAAAAGGCTTTGCTCCTGCGTTCGGCCCGCTCGCTGGGGCTCGGGGTTCCTTCGCTGCGGGATTGATCCGGGGGGCAGCGCCTACGGTTTGCTTCGCTGCACCTCCTCTCGCTGTGTTTGGCTGCGCCAAACGGTCGCTGCGCTCCCACCCCCGGATCAATCCCTCCACTCAGCCTTCCGACGTCGCCCGTGGATCAAAATCAAAAGCGGTACTCGAGCTTGCGCTCATTGTGGTGTGTGGTGTGGTGTGGTGTGGTGTGGTGAGGGGCGGGTGTTTTTTTGGGGCTTTGCATATAACTGCGGTGCTCTTTGATAGAGCGAGCTATTGCGAATAGATCTTTAAGACTGTCAGTTGTGACAGGTGTGGAGGGTGAGTCTTGCTGGCAGTATTTTATTTCGTATTTTTGCGATAGTTGATTTTTGATAAAGAGGTTTCTTATGAAGCGTGAATTTTTTCTATCTTCAAAAAAACAAAAGGATGTAAGCGGTACAGCTAATGTACTGGTCGACGGCCGTGGCCCATTCAATGGCGTGGTTGATACCTTCGTGAAGGATGGTAATAAGGTGTACGTTGTTGCAAAGCAGAAATTTGATTTAAAACGATCTGCGGCGCTGAGTTTTTCGTTTGAGGCTGATATTGCTAACGGCAAGCATGAATATACTGAGGATTCGGGGCTGGATATCAGCTATATTGAGGGGGAAGTGTTTGATGGGTGGACGCGATACATATTCTATTCGGGTATTTATAATACGGGGAATGTAACTCTGACGTTTGACGGTGTTGCAGGTACGTTGAAGGCTGGGTTTGACTTGGACGTTGAAACTGATCCAGGAAGGCCGTTGAACGCTATTGGCGCATTCAGAGATGTTGCAGGTCTAAAGCATATTAATAAATAACGCGGCTCGTACTCTTTGGATGCTTTTTTGATTGATCGTTGTCCCGCGCAACTTCCACGTTGATTAATAGATGTGGAAGTTCCGCGAAGTCCTCAGGCTACTTCCAGGGATTAGTTGTGCGATGCGGATCGTGCCATTTCCACGTTATCCAACACCCGATTCACCGCCAGTTCGGCGAGCATGATGATTTGCTGGATCGCCAGAATCGTGTGCCGCTGGGGGTTATCTACATACGCGGCGATGTCGCTGGTCATGATGCTGGCCGAGGCGAGGGATTCGCAGGCGTGGGCCAACAAGCTTTCGTTGTCCTGATCCGGGGCGATCTGGAACATGGTGCTGGGTTTGTGGAAGCGCAGGGTTAAAGCGTTGGGTTTCAGGTAGTGGTCGAGGGCGCGTTCGGCGGCTTCGTGGAATCTTTTTGAGCCGGGGAATTCGTAGGGGGTGGTGTCGTCGAGTTCGGGGGGATTCGGTGTTGGTTTGATCATGGTGAAGCTCCATTCGGGAAGTGGAGTTCGCCAAGCACTGCGACCAAGCAATAGGGTGGCGAACCGTACGCGGGTTGGTCGACCAGGGAATGGAAACCCGGCAGAGCCGAAGCTCTCCCACGCACGGCTCGCCATTAAGCAAGCTTGAAAAGTGCGCCATTCTAAACCCGAGCGACCAAGCCCGGTCGCTGATTCGTCAGCGACACCCAAAGCCTATCCACCTCACTTCCGACAGACAACCGACGCACCCTGTCGGAAACATCCGCGAAATCGCCGTTCTGTAGGAGCTGCCGTAGGCTGCGATCTTTTGATTTTTAAACGGAAAGATCAAAAGATCGCAGCCTGCGGCAGCTCCTACAGGGGCGTGGTGTGTTTAAAGGTCAGTTGGCTACTCGAGCGCCGGCGAGGGTGCCGCTGAGTTCGTAGGCGGCCAGTTCGGCTTGGTGTGCGGCGAGGATTTCTGGCAACGACCCGCGCAAGTATTCGACCCACGTTTTGATCTTCGCATCCAGATATTGCCGCGAAGGGTAGATCGCATAGAGGTTCAATTCCTGCGAGCGGTAGTTCGGCATCACGCGAACGAGAGTGCCGTTGCGCAAGCCTTCAATCGCCGCATACACCGGCAGCACACCCAGGCCCATGCCGCTGATGATCGCGGTTTTCATCGCGTCGGCGGAGTTCACCAGAAACGGTGAGCTGTTGATGGTGACCACTTCCTGACCTTCCGGGCCGTCGAACGCCCATTTTTCCAAAGGGATCACCGGGCTGACCAGACGCAGGCAGGCGTGGTTGAGCAGGTCGCTGGGTTTTTGCGCGGCACCGTTGGCTTTCACATAGGCCGGCGAGGCGCAGACGATGCTGTAGGTGATGCCCAGGCGCTGCGAAACAAAACCGGAATCGGGCAGTTCGCTGGCGAGCACGATCGATACGTCGTAGCCCTCGTCGAGCAAGTCCGGCACACGGTTGGCCAGGGTCAGGTCGAAGGTCACGTCCGGGTGGGTTTTGCGGTAGCGGGCGATCGCGTCGATGACGAAGTGCTGGCCGATGCCGGTCATGGTGTGCACTTTCAACTGCCCGGCCGGGCGCGCGTGGGCGTCGCTGGCTTCGGCTTCGGCCTCTTCGACGTAGGCGAGGATCTGTTCGCAGCGCAGCAGGTAGCGTTTGCCCGCTTCGGTGAGGGCTATGCGCCGGGTTGTGCGGTTGAGCAAGCGGGTTTGCAGATGGGCTTCCAGGTTGGAGACCGCGCGCGAGACGTTGGCGGTGGTGGTGTCGAGTTGCACGGCGGCGGCGGTGAAGCTGCCGGCTTCGGCGACGCAACTGAAGGCGCGCATGTTTTGCAAAGTGTCCATGGGGTGCTCTCAAGGGAGATGGCAAATTGTGACACGAAGTTTCAGGGGCGAGACCCCCGACCAAGGGATTATCTCGTTAACCGTAACAAAGATTCACAGAAATCCCAGCTTATCGCCGCACAGGGCCTTCCATAGAATTGCGCCGATCCCTGTAGGAGCTGCCGAAGGCTGCGATCTTTTGATTTTGGTTTAAGGGAATCAAGGTCAAAAGATCGCAGCCTGCGGCAGCTCCTACAGAAGAAGCATCGATCCCCTCTCTCAGGAATTCGCAGCTGTGCCGCGTCGCATCAACAGAGCGCTTTTGCCGCTCAGTGTTCTGGCTTTTACCCTGGGTCTCAGCGGCTGCATTTCAACTGACGGAATTGTCCCGCAGGGCAAGGCGTTGGAGGCCAATTCACTGGTCACCGACGACGCCATCGCCCACGCTGCCCGTGACGCCAACTGGCCCATCGCACAATGGTGGCAAGCCTACGGCGACCCGCAACTCAATCGCTGGATCGACCTCGCCGTGCAAGGCAGCCCGAGCATGGCCATGGCCGCTGCGCGAGTACGCCAGGCGAAAGCCATGGCCGGTGTCGCTGAGGCGGCCGAGTCGTTGCAGATCAATGGCGAGTCGACGTTAAAACGCCACAATTGGCCGACCGATCAGTTCTACGGCCCCGGCGATCTGGCCAACACCACGACCTGGGATAACAACGCCGCGCTGGGTTTCAGCTACGCCCTCGACCTCTGGGGCCGCGAAAGCAATAGCAGCGAGCGCGCGGTGGATCTGGCGCACATGAGCGCGGCCGAAGCGCGATTGGCGCAGCTGGAATTGCAGAACAACATCGTCCGCGCCTACATCGAACTGTCGCTGCATTACGCCCAGCGCGACATCGTCGCGGCGACGCTTGCGCAGCAACAACAGATTCTCGATCTGGCGCAGAAGCGTTTGAACGGCGGGATCGGCACGCATTTCGAAGTCAGTCAGGCCGAAACACCGTTGCCGGAAACCCATCGGCAAATCGATGCGCTGGATGAAGAGATTGCCCTCAGTCGCAATCAACTTGCCGCGCTGGCAGGTAAAGGGCCGGGGGAGGGTGCGCAGTTGCAGCGTCCGACTTTGTCCCTTGGCGCTGAGTTGAAACTGCCGTCGGCGTTGCCGGCCGAATTGCTCGGTCAGCGGCCGGATGTAGTCGCCAGTCGCTGGCAAGTCGCGGCGCAGGCGCGCGGGATCGATGTGGCGCATGCCGGGTTTTATCCCAATGTCGATTTGGTCGGCAGCCTCGGTTACATGGCCACGGGTGGCGGCGCGCTGGAGTTTTTGACCGGCAAGAAACTCAACTACAACGTCGGCCCGGCGATCTCGCTGCCGATCTTTGACGGTGGGCGTTTGCGTGCCGAACTCGGTGAAGCCTCCGCCGGTTACGACATCGCCGTGGCGCATTACAACCAGACGCTGGTGAATGCGCTGAAGAACATTTCCGACCAGTTGATCCGCCGCGAATCGATGGACAAGCAGCAAGGCTTTGCCGCCGAGTCGGTGGCGACGGCGCAGAAGACTTACGACATCGCGATGATCGCTTATCAGCGTGGGCTCACCGATTACCTCAACGTACTCAATGCGCAGACGTTGCTGTTCAAGCAACAGCAAGTGCAGCAGCAGGTGCAGGCGGCGCGCCTCAGTGCGCATGCCGAATTGGTGACTGCGTTGGGTGGTGGTCTTGGCGCCGGCAACGACGTACCGACGGCCGAAAAAACCCAGGCCCCGAAAACCCCGGCACTGCTGCGGTGAAGCCAAAATATCTGGTGGGAATTTCCTCCTTTGGAGTTGACCCCAAACCCTGTGGCGAGGGGATTTATCCCCGTTCGGCGGCGCAGCCGTCGCAAAGCCAGTGCACGCGGTGTGACTGTGGGAATCGGGTCGCAGGTTTTGGGGCCGCTTCGCAGCCCAACGGGGATAAATCCCCTCGCCACAGGGGCTGTGTACGCCGTAGCAAATTCTTCAATTCTCGATCATTGAGCAGAATTTAATGACTCCCTTGCCCGCACCGCTGCGCTGGCTCTACTCCCTGGAATGGCGCCGTGGATTTTTCGACTGGGCGCGCAGCGATGGCGTGACCTGGGTCTACATCTTCAAGGTGTTGCTCGCCGCGTTCCTCACGCTGTGGCTGGCCATGCGCCTGGAACTGCCGCAACCGCGTACGGCGATGATCACCGTGTTCATCGTCATGCAGCCGCAGAGCGGCCAGGTGTTCGCCAAAAGTTTCTATCGCTTCCTCGGCACATTGGCCGGGTCGGCGATGATGGTCACGCTGATCGCCTTGTTCGCGCAAAACACTGAATTGTTTCTCGGCTCATTGGCAATCTGGGTCGGCATCTGTTCGGCCGGCGCCGCGCGTTGCCGCAACTTCCGCGCCTACGGTTTTGTCCTTGCCGGTTACACCGCCGCGATGGTCGGTTTGCCCGCGCTGGCTCACCCGGACGGCGCATTCATGGCCGCCGTATGGCGAGTGCTGGAGATCTCGCTGGGCATCCTTTGCGCGACCGTGATCAGCGCCGCGATCCTGCCGCAAACCGCCAGTGCCGCCATGCGCAACGCCTTGTATCAGCGCTTCGGCGTGTTCGCGCTGTTTGTCACCGATGGCCTGCGCGGGCGTAGCAAAGCCGAGTCTTTCGAAGCGAGCAACGTGCGCTTTATCGCCGAAGCGGTGGGCCTCGAAGGCTTGCGCAGCGTGACGGTTTTCGAAGACCCGCACATGCGCCGACGCAACGGTCGCCTGAGCCGTTTGAACAGCGAATTCATGGGCATCACCACACGCTTTAACGCCCTCCATCAATTGCTCGAACGCCTGCGCGTCAACGGCGAAGAACACGTAGTCGCGGCGATCAGACCGGGCCTGCAGGATCTCGCCGAAGTGCTCGACGGCTTCAGCGGCCGCGCCCTGACCAGTCCCGATGCCGCTCGTTTGGCAACTGCGCTGGCGACCTACAAAGAAGGCCTGCCGGCACGCGTGCGAACCCTGCGCGCGATCTTTCAAGACACCGATCCGAGCGAAGCCGAACAACTGGATTTCCACACCGCGTACGAACTGCTTTATCGCTTCGTCGACGACCTGCACAGTTATGCACAGACCCACGCATCGTTGGCCGATCACCGCCACGAACGCGAACGCTGGGACGAGCCCTTCACCCCGCAAACCAACTGGTGGGCTGCTGCGGCATCAGGCATACGCGCCTCGTTTATTTTGGTAGTGCTCGGCAGTTATTGGGTTGCCACCGCGTGGCCAAGCGGCGCGACGATGACCCTGATTGCCGCCGCCACCGTCGGCCTCTCCGCCGCTACGCCGAACCCGAAACGCATGGCTTTCCAGATGGCTTGCGGCACCTTTCTCGGTGCTCTCATCGGCTTCGTCGAGATGTTTTTCATCTTCCCGTGGATCGATGGTTTTCCACTGCTGTGCGTGATGCTCGCGCCGGTGATCGTGCTCGGCTCGTTCCTCACATCGCGCCCGCAATACGCCGGTGTCGGCCTCGGTCTGCTGATCTTCTTCAGTACCGGTTCGGTGCCGGACAACCTGACGATCTACAACCCCTACACCTTCATCAACGACTACATCGCCATGGTCATGGGCATGCTGGTCTGTGCCGCTGCCGGGGCGATTATTCTGCCGCCGAACAGTCGCTGGCTGTGGAAACGTCTGGAGCAGGATCTGCGCGGCCAAGTGGTTTACGCAATCAGCGGCAAACTCAAAGGTCTGGCCTCGAGCTTCGAGAGCCGCACCCGCGATTTGCTGCATCAGGCCTACGGTCTCGCCGCGGGTGAGCCGAAGGTGCAAAAGAATCTGCTGCGCTGGATGTTCGTGGTGCTCGAAGTCGGCCACGCGATCATCGAGTTGCGCAAGGAACAGGCGATCCTGCCGGTGCACCCGGCCTATGCCGAATCGCAGCCGTGGCGGCAGGCAATTCGCGTGATGGGTCGCGCGTTGGTGCGGCTGTTTCTGCAACCGAACACCAGCAATCTTGAACGCGCACTGGTCGCTGTCGATCACGCAATCAGCCGTGTCGCGGCCACCGATGAGCCGTTCGCCCCGCATTTCGATACCTCCGCATTGCGCCGGGTGAAGAGCTATTTGCACTTCATCCGCACCTCGTTGCTCGATCCGCAATCACCGCTCGCTGCCTACGCCGTCGCCAAGCCCGAAGGACTTGCCCATGCCTCGTGAAATCGCTTTCCACGGCGTGTACATGCCGACCATGACCCTGATGTTTTTCATCGCTGCGGCACTGGCCTGGGCGGTGGATCGGTTCCTGTCGGGGTTCGACCTGTACCGTTTTTTCTGGCACCCGGCGCTGCTGCGTCTGAGTCTGTTTACCTGTCTGTTCGGCGCCATGGCGCTGACTGTCTACCGTTGAGAACGTCCCCATGAAAAAGTTTTTCAGCCTGCTCGCGACCCTGCTGGTGCTGGCCCTGGCGCTGTGGATCGGCCGCACGTTGTGGGAGCACTACATGAACACGCCGTGGACCCGCGACGGCCGCGTGCGTGCCGACATCATCAATGTCGCCGCCGACGTTACCGGCGAAGTGATCGATGTGCCGGTGCGCGACAACCAACTGGTGAAAAAGGGCGATTTGCTCATGCAGATCGACCCCGAGCACTACCGCATCGCCGTCAAACAGGCGCAGTCGCTGGTCGCTTCGCGCAAGTCGACGTGGGAGATGCGCAAGGTCAACGCCCATCGCCGCGCCGACCTCGACAACCTGGTGATCTCCAAGGAAAACCGCGACGACGCCAGCAACATCGCCGACGCCGCGCTCGCCGATTACCAACACGCCCAGGCGCAACTGGAAGCCGCCGAACTCAACCTAAAACGCACCGAAGTGCGTGCGGCGGTCGACGGTTACGTGACCAACCTCAACGTGCATCGCGGTGATTACGCCCGTATCGGCGAAGCGAAAATGGCCGTGGTCGACATGAACTCGTTCTGGGTTTATGGCTTCTTCGAAGAGACCAAACTGCCGCACGTTCGCGTCGGAGATAAAGCCGATATGCAATTGATGAGCGGCGAAGTGCTCAAGGGCCACGTGGAAAGTATTTCGCGCGGCATCTACGACCGCGACAACCCGGAAAGCCGCGAGCTGATCGCCGATGTGAATCCGACCTTTAACTGGGTGCGGTTGGCCCAGCGGGTGCCGGTGCGGATTCACATTGATGAGGTGCCGGAGGGGGTTCTGTTGGCGGCGGGGATTACCTGTACGGTGGTGGTGAGTCAGGCTCGGTAGTAGCGGTATACGGTCCCTTGGTTGAAGTCCAGACCAGGGCCATTACTTGCCAACAGCAGACGGTCCGATGAATAGTCCATCAGAAAGGCTGGAGTGAACGCGGTGTTATTCTCCTCGACGAGTCCACCATTCCCGAATATCGGATTGGCTTGGCCATTCAGCCCAAGTAACAGAATGTAGTGACCTGATATACCGCCTGCTACGTAAACGTGCTGGCCCTGCACGAAAATGTTATCCCAATTGGTTTCATGCCCTGGCCGAAGAGAAGTCTCCAGAACAGTGCCACTGTTGAAATCCGGGTCATTGTTTCCGTGGTCATCGAATCCGACCAGTAGTCCTTGGGAGTGCTGCAGGATGGGGCCTGTGTCGCTGCCAGCCGCCATGTATTTACCGGCCTCGCGAACGGTGACAGCGTTGAATTCGATTTCGAAGCGCGGCTTGGTGATCAGCCGCATTCCAGGTGTTTCTTTGTCGCCAAAGATCAGGTTGGGCGAGCCGCCGGGGTTCAACATCGCAAGCATTGCGGATTTCGTGCTTCCATCGGGGCGCGCATAGCCTGCTATGAGAATGCGACCATCTGACAGAGTGCATCCACTGGTGAGGTAGGTGGTTGCCTGAGCATTCGGCAGTTTGATGTCGACTACTCCGTCCTTGCCGAAGGTATTGACAGGATTGCCGTTTGCATCAAACCTCATCACGTAAGCGGTTTCGACTCTCGCTGAGCCGGTAGCGCCGTTGGTTCCAATCAGCAGATCGCCATCTTCCAGCACCCGGATAAAGCGCCTCTCACCGTAAAATACGCGCTCATCGATTTTGTTTTCGATGATGATCTGGCCATTGTTGCCGAAGCTCTCGACCCGCTTGCCTGTTTCATCGATGCACAGGATCGCGATTTCGGGGTCAGGTGACGATACAAATCCTGTCACGCCAAACATGTAAATTCGCCCGTCCTTGCCCTGCGTCATTTCTCCACTGAACGCTGGCGTACCCGGGGCGAAACCGCCGGTGACAAAACCCTTCTCACCAAAATGCTGATCCCGTTCGCCGAAGGCGTTTAACTTCGCGATAAGAAATTCTCGATATCCCTTTGCCTCTGTTTCTGATGCAACGAGCAGGTCGCCATTGCCAAGGAGCAGTGCGCCCAACAGCGTATGTGTGCTGTCCAATTGATCTTTGAATACATCGTAAAGCGATAGTCGTCCGTCGTTGTCTGGACCCCAGGTTTCATCGCGACTGCCCGGCTGTTTGTTGGTGGTTAGATGACTCATGGCGGCAAAGTCCTGTTATCCAAGTTGAGCCGGGCCATGCATTTGGAATCACGTAGCGCGAAGTTTTCCGATGCCCACCTGGCGGTAGGGGGAATCTGCGCGCGGGGAGACATGACTGTCTACTGTCAGACTTGACAGTAGACAGTCACTCCAATTCGCGCTTACACCAAACTGTCGCATCAGCCTTGGCAAATCGTCTCCTGCAAATGCCGCCAGACCACCCGCCCGGATTGGTGTTTTTCGAACACCACGGTCGAGCGCCGATCCGTATGCGACCCGCTTGTATCGGTTTGCTCCTCGCGGTAACTCACCGTTGCGCCGCATTCGTGCAGAGCAATCCCGTGCAGTTCGCTGAGCTCAATTCTGAACCCGGGTTTCTTACCTCCAGCCATTCGAAACAATCCGCTCAACGCCTCGAAATTCAGCATCCGGCCCAGCGGCGAAATCATGGAGAACTCAGGCGAAAACCGCGCTAGCAGTCGCTCCAGTTCAGCGTCGTCTCCCTCCACGGCAAACCATCGTTCGATGGCCTCATGTGCCTGAATCACTTCTTCAAAGTATTCGCTGTAGTCGGTCATATGGATTTTTCCTTCAGGGGATTAGGCGCCAGCAGGGCGAGCACGGTGGTTGAGTCGAAGCGCAGCACGCTGACCATCGGCAGCAACGTGAGCAGCGCGGCAGCGAGGAAGCAGTAACGAAAACCCTCACCACCCAAAGCCCCCAACAAGGAACTGAGCAACGCCGCGCCGAGGCAAAAACCAAGCTGACGATTGATATTCCACAGCGCACTGGAATGGCCCATTTTTTCTGGCGTGATGCCGACAAATGCCAAGGTCTGCGCTGTGACGCTGCACAGGCTGCCGCCGAGGCCCATCAGGGCGTAGGCGATGATCAGCGGTGTGCTGGCGGGTTGTTCGATGCGCATCAGCAAAACGATACCGAGGCATTGCAAAAGCATGCCGGCACTCAGCAACGGCTTGGGGCCGAGGCGGTTGAAGATGCGTTTACCGAGCATGATCGCCACGCCCGAACCCAGCGCCCACGGCAGCATCAACGCGCCGGTCTGCGCTGCGCCTAAGCCAAGGATGTGCAGGTACAACACGGCGATCATGTGGGTGCCGGTGAAGACACCGGGCACGCACAGGTAGATCAGCATCGCCAGGCGCAAAGACGGATTCTTGATCAGTTGCAGATCGAGAATGGCGTTGGGTTTACGCCAGCCGTCACGCAGATAAATGCACAGGGTCAGGACGCTGAGCGCGAGGACGAAAAGACCGAGGATGCGGGTGTCTGTTTCGCTCAGCATGCTGACGGCGATCAACAACAAACTCAGCGCAGTCGCCGCCAATAGCAAGCCGCGCGCATCCAGCGTCGGGCGTTCACTCGAAGGCTGATCGGCTTTCAGCCAGAACAGACCCAGGCCAAACGCGAGCAGCGTCACCGGTAAATTCAGGTAGAAAATCCACCGCCACGACAACGCCTGAACAATCAATCCGCCCGCCGCCGGCGACAGTGCCGGCACCATCAGCGCTACCAGCAACACCACGCCGGTGAAATGCGCGCGCTGCGATGGCGGAAACTGTCGATACGCCAACGCCTGACCGACCGGCAGCAACAACCCGCCACCGAGCCCTTGCAGCAGGCGCCAGCCAATCAAGCTTTCGATCGATGCCGCTTGCGCCACCAGCGCCGAGCCAATCCCGAACAACAGCAGCGAGGCGAGAATCAGCCGTCGTTCGCCGATCCGTGCCGCCAGCCACACGCTCAGCGGAATGATCAGCGTCAGCCCGAGCATGTAGGCGTTGGTGATCCACGCCAGTTGCGTCACCGAGGCGTGCAATTGTTGGGCGATGTCGGGGTAGGCAATGCTGGCGACGAACATGTTCAGCAAGTCGAGGGCGAACCCCAACAAATACACCAGCGCGACTTTCAAGCGATAAGCCATGGCAGCTTCCCTGTGATGAGACGTGCAGGGTAGGGCGCTTCTGGTGATAGGAAAACGCTGGTTTGGCTGCTAGTTTGTCAAAATTATTTTGACAAGGAGCGCCGTGGACATGGTCAGTCTGGATCGATTCGACACCTTCAAAGCCGTGGTCGAGGCCGGTTCGTTGACCGCAGCCGCTGACACATTGGGCCAGACTCGCGCGGTGGTGAGCTTCAATCTCAAGCGGCTGGAAGAGGAATTGGGCGTGACCTTGCTCACGCGCAACACCCGGCAACTGGCGCTGACCGACGCCGGCGAGCGTTTTTATCGACGCTGTCTGCGTACGTTGGACGAAGCGCGACTGGCCATTGAGGAAGCGCGCTCGGAGCACTCACAGCTCAAGGGCACGTTGCGGATTACCACGACGGTGGAGTTCGCGCTGGCGCAAGTGGTGCCGGCGCTGGAGGTGTTTCGGCAGCAGCAACCGCAGTTGAATATTCACCTGTCGACGTCTTCGACGCATGCCGATCTGATCTCTGAACGGTTTGATATGGCGATCCGTTTGGGGCGCGTGCATGACTCCAATCTGCGAGCGGTGCAGTTGTCGACGTTTGAGGTGTTTGCGGTGGCAGCGCCGGGATTGGTCGAGCGTTTTGCACCGGTTGATACGCTGGCGGTGCTGGAGTCGATGCCGACGTTAGGGCATGGGCGGGTGCCGGAGATGACGGTGACTGATCCGCACGGTGCTGAACATTTCTACCAGCCGAAACCGGGTACCACGGCGATTGTTGCGGACAACTCGGCGACGCTCAGGGCCTTTGCGTTGACCGGGCAGGGTGTGGCGATTTTGCCGCAATGGTTGATTCAGGAGGATTTGGAAGCGGGACGGTTACAACGGTTGTTGGCGGATTATCGTTTTGCTCAGCAAGGGGTGTATGCGTTGTATCCGGATACCCGGCATTTGCCGCTGAAGGTGCGGGCGTTTATTGATTTCATGAAGGGTTGGGGCTGAGGATTTTCGGTGTAGGGTCTGGCCTCTTCGCGAGCAAGCCCGCTCCCACATTTGGAATGCATTCTCCTGTGGGAGCGGGCTTGCCCGCGATGGCGTCAACCCGGTCTTAGAGCTGCCCCCGCAACCCGAACCGCTTCATCAACACCGACTCCAGCAACCCCTTCGGCAACAACGCCGCCAACAGCGGCAACGCCCGGCTCCCATTGCCAATCCGGATTAGCCGTGGCGGTTTGCTCTGCTGCACAGCCTTGAGCAGTTCAGCCGCAAACTCACTCGCCGGCGTCGGCTTGTCCTGCGAAGCCTTGGCCCGCGCGCGAATGCCTTCACGCAACGGAAACCACGGCGATTGTTCATTGATCAATTGCTCGGCCTCATGCCCGGCATTCTTGGCGAAGCTCGACTGAATCGCCCCCGGCTGCACTTCCATCACACGAATGCCGAACGGTGCCAACTCCATGCGCAATGCATCGGTCAACGCGTGCACCGCCGCTTTCGAGGCGCAGTAAGCACCTGCAAACGGCGTGACCAAAACCCCTGACACGCTGCCAATATTCACCACCAGTCCCTTGCCCCGCCGCAGCACCGGAAACAACGCGCGGGTAACGCCGACTATGGAAAACACATTGGTTTCGAACTGCCGTTGCATCGCCGGCACACCGCCGTCGAGCAACGGCCCCATCGCGCCATAACCGGCGTTGTTGATCAGCACGTCGAGGCCGCCATGCTCCTGACTGATTCGCTCGCCGAGTTGCGCCAGCGCCGCGCCGTCGTTGACATCCAGTTGCACGGCGGTAAAACCGGCCGCACTCAATGCTGCGACATCGTCAGCCTTGCGCGCACTGGCCCAGACCTCATAGCCCGCCGTTTTAAACGCATCGGCAAGCGCGCGGCCGATGCCGCTGGAACAACCGGTAATCAACGCAACGGGCATGGCGCATTCCTTGTGCAAAAAAGTTGGGAAGGGGGATCAGTCGGAGAAACTACCCTGCAAATGCTCGGCGCGGAACTCCAGAGTTTGCGGGCGATAACCGGGACGCAGTGGCGGCAATGGCAAACAGTCTTCCCATGTCGAACCGGCCTGCAATTCGCCGGGGCCACGGTAGCGCGGCGCGGTGTATTGGTTGTCGGCCAGGTTGACCGTGTCACCCGGCGCGTAGGCTGCAATGCGCCAGCGCAGCTCGGTCAGCGGCACACTGTTGCCGTTGTTCATCTTCAGTTGCAGCGGGCGATCGGCCGGGCATTGCTCCGGCGCGTAGCTGATGCGCAACTCGAGGCGCGCCAGTTGCTTGATCTCGCGGTTGTCCAGCCACACCACCCACATCGCTACCAGACCGAGGCCGATAGCGGCTGCCACTGACACCGGCAAGGCTTTGGCCGGATAGCGCAGCAACAGGATCAGCCAGGTGATGACCAGCAAAATGCCGATGAACATGGGGGAGCGCTCCTTGAGTTCGTGAGCACCATCCTACCGAAGGGCCGGCGCAATGGATATTCGTAGAACAGTCGATTGCGCCGTTGGTCGGGACTGTAATTTCTGACAGTAGGCACGCGGCACCTTGCCTGCTGTGATAACCGCAGGCACCAAGGACGTGGTCGAAACCCATGGGCATCCACAGTCATACATCGATGCTTGAGGTGAATGATCCACGCGGACTGCAGATTCGCAACGTGGATTACTGGCGCGACGATGAAAACCGGCCTGCTGAAACGCGTATCCACCGTACGGCCCTCGACGTCGCCGGGCATGCCGTCAAACAATGGGATCCGCGACTGTGCGCGCTGCAAGCAACGGATCCGTTGACGCCTGCCAACCTGACTTCGGTGCATGCATTGAATGGCGAAGTGCTGCGTTCCGACAGCACCGATGCCGGTGTGCATATCAAACTGCGTGGTCTGGGCAATCAAGTGTTGTCCACTTGGGACAGTCGTGGCACGCGGCACGAGAATGAATACGATCAGCGTCTGCGCCCGACGGCGAAGTTCGAAGAGGCGGTGGCCGAGCCCCGACGCTGTGTCGAACGCTTGGAGTACGGCCGGCCGGGGGAGGGCGATGCGCAATGCAATCAGTTCGGCGAGCTGATCCAGCACTTCGATCCCGCTGGTTGCGTGCTGTTCACACAGTTCGCGATCAGCGGTCAAAGCACTGAAAACACCCGCCACTTCACCCAGGATTCTGTTGCGCCGAACTGGCCACCCTTGCTGGATGATTGTCTGCGATTGCTCGAACCGGGGCCTGGTGCGACCACGCAATGGCGCTTTACCCCACAAGGGACGCTGCACGAACTCATTGATGCCAAGGGTCATCGACAAACGTTCGAGATGGCCGTGGATGGCCGTTTGCGTGGCGCTGCTTTGCAGTTGAAGCATCAATCCAGCGCGCAGCTGTTGGTCAGCGATATCCGCTACAACGCTGAAGGCCAGGTTGAATACGAAATGGCGGGCAACGGTGTCAGCACGACGTTGCTTTATCGGCCACAGGACGGTCGACTGCTCGAACGTCTGACCAAGAGCACTGTTGGCCTGGTGTTGCAGCATTGGCTTTATCAGTACGACCCGATGGGCAATGTACTGAGCATTGAAGACAAGGCACTCCCCGTGCGCTATTTCGCCAACCAGCGCATCGAGCCGATCAGGCATTTTCGCTACGACAGTCTTTACCAGTTAATCGAAGCCACTGGCTGGGAGTCGCTCGTTACTCAGCGGGGCCCCGGCGCGAGCGGCCAGGCGGATCCGGCAGCGATCGGCAACTATCGGCAGACCTTCCGTTATGACGCCAGCGGTAATCTCCTGCAATTGAGCCATGTCGGCGGACAAGCTCAGGGTCATCAACTCAGCGCCGCTCGCTACAGCAATCGTTGCCTGTCCTGGCGCAACGGTACGGCCCCCACGGAAGCCGACATCGCTGCCGCCTTCGATGGCAACGGCAACCTGCGGGCGCTGGAGCCCGGGCGAAATCTGCAGTGGAGCCTGAGCAATCAGCTCAGTCGCGTCGCGCCCATTACCCGCGAGAGTGGGCTCGATGATCGCGAGTCTTACCTGTATGACGGCGCCGGTTTGCGCGTGCGCAAAATCACTGAATGGCAGACCCCTGCGCGCGCAGTGATCGCCGAGACCCGCTACCTGCCCGGACTGGAACTGCGCAGCCACAGCGGTCACAACCAGCAGTTGCAGGTGCTCACCGTATCAACTGGACTCAACAGCGTGCGGGTATTGCATCGGGATGGCGAGCCGGATTGCTACCGCTATGGCTGTACCGATCATGTCGGTTCGATCGGCATGGAACTGGATGCCAACGGACAAATCATCAACCGTCAAGTGTTCTATCCCTTCGGCGCAACCGCGTGGCAGGACGGCGATATCAGCGACAAAAAAACCGGCTATGCAGGCAAAGAAAAAGACGCCACCGAGCTGCATTATTTCGGCCTCCGCTATTACGCCGGTTGGCTGCAGCGTTGGATCAACCCCGACCCCGGCGAGGAAGTCGACGGACCGAATCGCTACCGGGCCATGCGCAACAATCCGCTGTTTTATCGTGATCAGGACGGCCAGGTTTCACTGCCCACCCAAGCCTCAGGCAGTGCGGCTTTGCGAATGCAGCAACCTTCCCGAGTCTTGCCACAGGTGTCATCAGAAACCCGCGACAAGATTGCTCAGGGCGCGCAAGTGATTGGCAAAACCCTTTCCTATGCCAAGCATCCGCTGATCGGCGCCGTTGGCAGTGTTCTGGAAACCGGCGGGCGGGTGCTCGAAGTCTACGATGCGCAAGCACAGATGCAGAGCCGGCAGCGCAGCACTCAGCACGTGTTGCCAACGAATGTGCCGGTTGCCAGCAACACCTCATCACTGTTGAGCAAGTTACCGGAGATGGCCGCTTTCACAGGCTTTAACCACCAAATCGGCGAAACCTCCGCACAGTCTAGCGCAGCGCCCGGTTCGCTCTCGATGCAGTTGTTCGCCGCCGAATTCGGTTCGGCGGCGCCACCGAATATATCGATGGCGCTGATGGCCGAGGATCCTTTGAAGGTGGCCAACAAGCGTGGCAAACGCGCCACGGTTGCTGCGGCGCATCATGAATAGAGGGGCTGTCTGGGAATAAAAAAGCCCCCGCCCAACCCGCTGCGGATAGGGAACGCAACGGGCTGGACGAGGGCTTCTTGTTTTGCCGATCAGTTACTGCGCGATGGTTTTCACCGACACGCCGCGTTCGATCGGGGTGGAGCGGCCGTAGATGTCTTCGAAGCGTTCGATGTCGTCTTCGCCCAGGTACGAGCCCGACTGGACTTCGATGATTTCCAGCGGGATCTTGCCCGGGTTGCGCAGGCGATGCACCGAGGCGATCGGGATGTAGGTCGACTGGTTTTCGCAGAGTAGGAACACGTTTTCATCGCAGGTCACTTCGGCGGTGCCGCTGACCACGATCCAGTGTTCGGCGCGGTGGTGGTGCATCTGCAGCGACAGGCATGCACCCGGTTTCACCGAAATGTGCTTGACCTGGAAACGCCCGCCCATGTCCACCGAGTCATACGAACCCCACGGACGATAAACCTCGCAGTGGTTCTGGGTTTCGCTGCGACCCTGCTCGTTGAGCGTGTTGACCATTTGCTTGACGCCCTGAACCTTGTCTTTGTGGGCAATCATCATGGCGTCTTTGGTTTCGACCACGACGATGTTTTCCAGACCGATCACCGACACCAGTTTGCCGTTGCCATGGATCATGCAGTTCTTGCTGTCCTGGATGACCACGTCGCCTTTGGTGACGTTGCCGTTGGCGTCTTTCTCATTGACTTCCCACAGCGACGACCAGCAACCGACATCGCTCCAGCCGGCGGTCAGCGGCACCACGCAGGCGCGCTGGGTTTTTTCCATCACGGAGTAGTCGATGGAATTGTCCGGGCAGCAGGCGAAGGTGGCTTCGTCCAGTGTCACGGTGTCGGCATCCTGCTCGCTGCGCTCAAGGGTCAGCAGGCAGGTGTCGTAGATGTCCGGATCGTGCTTTTTCAGCTCTTCGAGGAAGCGGCTGGCGCGGAACAGGAACATGCCGCTGTTCCAGTAGTAACCGCCGGACTGCACGTACTCGGTAGCGCGTTTGACGTCAGGTTTTTCGACGAAGTGCGAGACGCGGCTGACGCCTTCGGGCAGCAGCGAATCCGCAGTGGATTTGATGTAGCCGTAACCGGTTTCCGGTTTGGTCGCCGGCACGCCGAACAGCACCATTTCGCCGTTTTCAGCGGCGACGGTGGCGAGGGCGAGGGCGCGTTGCAGGGCTTTCTGGTCTTCGAGGACGTGGTCAGCGGGCAGCACCAGCATCAGTTCGTCGCGACCTTCATTGACCAGCATCATCGCGGTCAACGCCACGGCCGGCGCGGTGTTGCGGCCGAACGGTTCCATCAGGATGCGCTGGCATTCCAGATTGCGATTGCTCAACTGCTCGTTGACGATGAAGCGGTGATCCTTGTTGCAGACCACGATCGGGGTGTCCATGCCTTCGAACACCAAGCGTTCGAGGGTCTGCTGGAACAATGTGTGTTCGCCGGTCAGGGCGAGGAATTGCTTAGGGAACTGCTTACGCGAAAGCGGCCAAAGACGTGAACCGCTACCACCTGACAAGATCACCGGAATCATATTGTTTACTCCATAAAATCGATTGGTTAGAGGCACGAACGCTGTGTCGTTTCACTCTTGTTTTTGTTTCGTATCCGAACTGTCGCTGCGATCCCTGTAGGAGCCTGGCTTGCCAGCGAAGGCGATTTCGAGGACGCCTTCGCCGGCAAGCCGTGCTCCTACAAGGGAGCGAGTCAGTTCGGGAAATTTGTTAGCGAGTCGATACCGGGCGTTTTACCCAGACTGGCGACAGGCTGCTGCCGCTGCCGGTGACGTACAGCACCGCCGCTTCACCGCGCTCCAGGGCGACCGGTTTTACGTCGCCGACTTTCTTGTCACCTTCGTACAGCGCCAGGCTGACTTTCACCGGGTTGATTTCACGTTCGCCACGGCCCTTGGCGGCCACGTTCGGCACCACGTCGGTCTTGCCGTCAGCGGTCTTCAGGGTCAGCGGCTTGTCGCTGAGGTTCTGCACGCGTACCAGGGATTTCTGCTTGTTCTTGAACGGCGGCTCTTCAATCAGTTGCGGCGCGCCGGAAGCGTTGTTGACCAGGGTGTAGTAGTGGTCACCGGCGAGTTTAACCGGCAGGGTCTGGCTGCCGACTTTGGCGCTGTAATCACCGCCCGGCATGAAGCTGAAGTCGCTGCTGGCCAGTGGCGCAACGTCGCTCAGGTTGGTGCTGCCGACGGTGGCGCTGACTTCAGCGTTGCTGGCGTTGTAGACACGCACAAAGGACGAGCCTTTCGGTGCAGTCGGGCCATAAAGTGCGGCGTCACCACCGGCGAAAGCCTGAACCGACAGCACGCTCAGACCTGCAACCAGTGCAATGCGTTTTGCGAGACGACGAGGAGTAGTAGTGAAAGTCATGGTGTACCTCTCTTTCAGTTTTGCGCCCGATCGGGCGTCTCGGATTTAGTGTTGATTGCTACGTTTTGTTGGCGCGCGCCGGCTTGTTTAAGCTCTGCGACCCACTGCGGGTCGGCGTCGCCGATTTCGTTGTTCACAGGCAGATATCGTTCAGGAAACTCCCAGATCAGCACCTGTGGCGGGCTGTTCTTGAAGTCATCGCTTTTCAGGTAGCTGAGCATCGGCAGGATCGGGCCGTGGCCGTCTTCGGCGTAGCTCACCACGTCGCTGTGCAGCGCTTGTTTCAGGGCACCGACGAAGTTCCAGTTGGGGTTGGCGCTGTAGCTGGTGCCGACCAGTGCCACCGGCACTTCATTGCTGGCGAACAGCGCGTCGTCACCGGCAGGCTGATCGCCAGCCGCGACGGTGTTGCGCTTTTGCAGCGGCTCTTGCGCCGGCATCAGGTTTTCAAACAGCGGATCGAGCGGCAGGAACAGACGCAGATCGCCCTTGTGCGTGACCTTCTCCGCTGGCGTGGTGACGAAGCGCTGAGGCTCGCCGCTGAGCGGGAACTTGTCGGCGATGGTTTTCGCCAACGTGTTTGCTGCAACCTCGGCGCCCTCAGGCGTCCAGTGCGTATCGGTGCGCAGGAACACTTGCTGACCACTTTGCTTGGCCTGCTGGAACGGCTTGAGCAGGTCAGGGGCGAGGATCTTGTCGGCGGCTACACGAGCATGGAAATCCTGATAGAGATTTTCGTGAATGCTCGCCGGTTTCACTTCACCCAGATGCTCCGGGTACAGACGAACCTTGGCCGGCACGATCGCCATCACCAGTTTCACGCCTTTCTCTTTGAGGGTCTGGCGTACGCCTTCGACCAGCGCGTAGTTGCCTTGCAGGTTCAGCTCTTCGTTGACGATCGGGTTGAATTCCTCATCGCTGTCCCACCACTGATCGCGACCGCGCCCCACGCCCGGACGACCTTCGTTGAACAGTTTGAAATCCAGCGCGGCCCAGAGGTTGGTGCCCAGACGCTTGATCGGAAATTCATCGTCGTAATGGGTTTCCACAGCCTTGGTCCAGCGGCCGTTGAGCACCGTTGCCTCGGCATTGGTGCTGAAGCCGAAGAAGCTGCGAACCGACCACAGACCCAAGACCAACAGGGTCACCAGGAACAGGGCGATGTAGAAGATGCGTAATGAGCGGGTCATGTCAGATCCCTCAGAACTGGAAGTAAAGGAACGGCGAGAAGCTTTGCGCCGAGAGTTTGAGAATCGAGGCGATGAACAGCAGCAGGATCAGGCCGCGCATCACATAGCGCGACCAGTCCGCGCTCCAGTAGGCCGGTTGCACCTGGGCTTCGACGCCGACGGTGTAGCCAGGCTCATGGATGCTCGCCGGGTTTTCACCGGGTGCGGCTTTGATCATTCCCGGAGTCGCCGTGGCAGGGCCGTTGGCCTCGACGTTGACTTCAGGTTTGCTCTTGGCCGGTGGCTGGTTGGTGTACAGATCGCGCAGGCCGAAGAACGCCAGCGTCACGTACGCCACAACCAGAGTCGCCACTTGCAGACCGGTGAGGCTGGCCTGATTGAGTTCCGACAGCGACCAGTCGCCAAAGCTGAACATCGCGCCGTACATGCGCCCGGCAACGTGCAGGTTCTCGGCGCGGAAGATCACCCAGCCCATGACCACCAGCAGGAAGGTCAGCGCCCAGCGGATCGGGTTGAGGCTGCGTGGCGAAGTGTTCAGGCCCAGCGCTTTTTCAATCGCCAGCCACATGCCGTGCCAGGCGCCCCAGACGATGTAAGTGATGTTCGCGCCGTGCCACAGACCACCGAGGAGCATGGTCAGGAACAGGTTGCGATAGGTCATCAGCGTGCCTTTACGGTTACCGCCGAGGGTGATGTACAGGTAGTCACGCAGCCAGGTCGACAGGCTGATGTGCCAGCGACGCCAGAACTCGGTAATCGACTGGCTGATGTACGGCTGTTTGAAGTTTTCCATGAAGCGGAAACCCATCATCAGGCCCAGACCAATCGCCATGTCGCTGTAACCGGAGAAGTCGAAATACAGCTGCGCGGTGTAGGCCAGTGCGCCGAGCCAGGCATCCCCGGTGGTCGGGTTTTGCAGGGCGAAGCAATGGTCGGCGACCACCGCGAGGGTGTCGGCGATGAAGACTTTCTTGATGAAACCCTGCATGAACCGCGTGCAGCCCTCGGAGAATTTATCGAGGGTGTGCGTGCGGTTGTTGAACTGGTCGGCGAGGTCGCGGAAACGCAACACCGGGCCGGCAATCAAGTGCGGGAAGATCGCTACGAAGGCGGCGAAGTCGATCAGGTTGCGCGTGGCCGGGGTGTCGCCGCGATACACGTCGATGATGTAGCTGATCGACTCGAAAATGTAGAACGAGATACCGATCGGCAGCAGTACGTGGGTGAGGATGAACGGCGACAGACCGACCGACGTCATCATCGCGTTGATGCTATCGACGCCGAAGTTGGCGTACTTGAAGTAGCCGAGGATGCACAAATCGACTGCGACACCGAGCAACAGCCAGCGCTGCGCCGGTTTGGTTCTGACACCGGCGGCACCGACTTTGAGGCCGATCCAGTAGTTCCACAATGTGACGGCGGCGAACAGCGCGAGGAAGTCCACACGCCACCAGGCATAGAACACGTAGCTGGCGATCAGCAGCAGCAAATTGCGATAGCGTTGCCCGCTCAAGTAGTACAAGCCGAGAAAGATCGGCAAGAACAGAAACAGGAACACGTTGGATGAAAATACCATCCCGATCTCTCCATGTTTGAACCAACAGTCAAGGGCCAAAGCCCCCCCAAACCCCCCGTCAAATTCCAGAGGGCCACATCACTTCACTGTGGGAGCGGGCTTGCTCGCGAATGCGGTCTACATTCAAAACGTATGTCGTCTGACACACCGCTTTCGCGAGCAAGCCCGCTCCCACAGGGGATTGCATCGGTCTTACGAGCCTTTGTTGCCCTTTTCATGGGACGGGTCGTAGACCTTGGTTAGGTCGCCGCCGAGACGGAAGGTCTTGAACGGCTGCATGCCGCGCTTCTTCTCGATGACATCCGGCGCACAGGTGTAGAGGGTGCAGAACGGTTCGAGCCAGGCGAATTTCATGTCCTCTTTCAAGTCGGTCATGTCCTGCTCTTTGCCGTTCTTCTTCTCGAATTCATCCGGATCTTTCACCCCCGACAACACCCGATCACCGAGACGCTTCAGCGCACCGTTGTTTTCCTGGCGCAAATCGACCCCGTTGACCTGAGCGAAACTGGCGATCATTGCCAGCGGCGGCAGGGCGTAGTTGTGGTAGGCGAGGGCGCGTTGCTGGCGCTTGAGTTCGTTCGGTAGGTAGCCGTCCGCATCGACCTGATTGGCGCCGACCTTGTATTCCTTCACTGCCCAGTCAAACAGGTCGCGGCGGTTGGTCGCGACCGAGGTCGCCATCACCGACCATGCGGCCCAGTAGGAATGGTTGTTGGTTTTTTCCAGCGGCAGGTTGTCCCAATCACTGACCACCTGATCGGCCATTTTGCTGAACCACGCTTCGATCACCTGCGCTTCCTGCTGATGCTGGGCCAGCGGATGCGAGTCGGAGAATTTCAGACGAATGTAGGAAGAGGCCATGCTGCCCAGCGCCCATTTGCGCATCGACTTGCCGGTGTGGTTGAAGTCTTTCGACATCAAAGCATCGGCCTTGGCCCACGCGGTCAGCCAGTTCAGCGTGCAATCGAGCTGCTCCGGACGACCGTCGCGCATGAACTGCATCACCCGTTTGGCGGTGCCGCGTTCCAGCGTGGTGATGTCTTTGGTGGTGTCGCGAAAGGCTTTTTCCGACTGCACATTCAGCGTCGAACGTGCCTTGTCCGAGCCTTCGTATTTGCTGCGAAATTGCAGCGGCCCGGTGTACGGCGCCGGCATGGCATCGCAGCCTTCGCTGTTGTCGCCGGTCTTGAATTTATCCACAGGCGCGAAGTAGCCCTGCGGTGGACGCAGTGGCGCGGCGGCCTGAGTCGCCCCGGCGAACATCGCCAGGCTCAGCAGCGTCGGTGCCAACAGATTTTTGAGTTTCGGATTTCGCATAGCAGACCTCATTGCCCGACCTGAGCGGTTTGTTGCCCAGCGCCCGGGAATACGTTGCGTTTGCAGATTTTCGCTTCGACTTTTTGCGGCGCGGTGCCCGCTTCCGGGCCCTGAACTTCGACCGCCAGCAGGTTCTGCGTGGCCCAGTCTTCGTCCGTGCGCAACTCAAAGGCGAAACGACCGTCGGTGTCGGAGGTTTCCGGTTTCTCGATCTTGATGTCCTCG